>JAEDMD010000135.1 GCA_016303195.1 Oscillospiraceae bacterium
TAATGCGTAATTCGTAATTAGTTGTGTCAGCTTCGCTGACGGATTTAAAATAACATAATTATTATTTTAATTTGTCCCCGTCAGGGGACACCAAAATTACGCATTACGCATTATGAATTACGAATTATCGAAGCGTTTGTCCGTTGTCGATGCACCTTGCTACGTAGACGATGCGCTGTGTAGTTTCCGTCGGAGGCTCGAAAGTGTCGTCGCCGTACTTGGCAAGCAGTTCAAATCCTGCATTTTTCAGCAGTTTTTCGATATCCTCCTCGCTGTATGCCTTTTCCGAGAAGCTGTCATTGGTACGGGAGTAAAGCCCGTTTTCTTCACGCTCGAAAAATTCCAGATTCATCTTCACCTCGTCGGTGTCGGGAACAAGTGTGTTCTCCCACACGCAGTAAACATTTTCCGTTTCGTAGGTAAATGTGTTGTTTGCGAGGATATTGCGGTGCTTGTAGAGTGTGTTCACATCGAAGATGAAAAGCCCCTCCTGTTCGGAGAAAAACGCTACATTCTCAAATACCTTCCTCACATCGTCAAGGGACGCAAGGTGATTGATGCTGTCAAGGGCGCATATAGTAATGTCGATAGTGCCGTACATATCAAGTTTACGCATATCCTGACAAAGGTACTGAATATTCAGACCGCTGTCGAATTTCTTCTCGATAGCCATACCAAGCATTTCGTCGGAGAGGTCAACTCCGATAACATCGTAGCCAATCCCTGCCATGACCTCGGAGATACTTCCCGTACCGCAGGCGAGGTCAAGGAGGATATTCTCCTTTGTCTGCTTGAATTTCTTTATTATTTCGTGGAAATATTCCCCACGCTTCTTATAGTCGATATTTGCCGTCAGCTCGTCATAATATCGGGCAAAAACGCTGTATCCGCTCATTGTTTATCATCCTTATCATCGGATTTATTGATTTTTCTGTACATACTAACGCAAATCAGTTCAAAGACCATCGGTAAGCAAGCATATGCAGGACTTGCATTTCCGTCAGTATAAAAGATATAGCCGCATCCGCAGAAGCTAAGAATTGCGAAAATTACCGACAATATTAATGTCAGCTTTTTTATATCCATATGTTATCTCCTAAAGCAAAGGGCGGAAAACTCCGCCCCTCAAAATATACTGATTACTGACCGTCCTTGCCCTTGCAGCACTTCTTGTATTTCTTGCCGCTTCCGCATGGGCATGGATCGTTGTCGCCGATCTTCTTTACACGTACAGGCTCACCGTCGAAACTGCCGTCGCCTGCGCCTGCGTTAGGAGCATCAGGCTTAGCTACCTGCTCACGCTCAGGAGCTTCATTCTTCTGGAGCTTAACAGTGAGGAGCATACGAACGGTGTCTTCCTTGATGGAATCTACCATAGCGTCGAACATCTCGAAGCCTTCGTAACGGTACTCGACAACAGGGTTCTTCTGACCGTATGAACGGAGACCGATACCCTTCTTGAGTTCTTCCATATCTTCGATGTGAGCCATCCACTTTGTATCAACAACTTTGAGGAGGATAACTCTTTCAAGTTCACGCATAACGTCTGAGCCGTATTCTTCTTCCTTAGCCTGATAGATCTCTCCTGCCTTTTCGCTGAGAGCGGAAATGATCTCAGACTTGGAAACAGATGCGATATCGTCCTCGTCGAAATCAAGATCCTCAGGGCCTGTGAGCCAGCCGAGGAAGTATTCCTTGAGGCCGACCAGATTCCAGTCATCCTTGACTTCTTCGTCCACAAGGTAAGCATTTACCTTGTCGGTGATGAGGCCTTCCATCATGCTGAGTATCTTCTCGTGGATATCTTCGCCGTCGAGAACCTGGGCACGTTCGCCGTAGATGATCTCACGCTGTGTATTCATAACATCGTCGTAGTTGAGGACGTTCTTTCTGATGCTGAAGTTATGACCCTCGACCTTCTTCTGTGAGGACTCGATGATCTTTGTGAGCATCTTGCTTTCGATAGGCATACCCTCGTCAACGTTGAGAGTCTTCATCATGTTTTCAAGACGGTCGCCTGCGAAAATACGCATAAGGTCATCTTCGACCGAGAGGAAGAAACAGCTTTCGCCCTCGTCGCCCTGACGGCCTGAACGTCCACGGAGCTGGTTGTCGATACGTCTTGATTCGTGACGCTCTGTACCGAGGATATAAAGACCTCCTGCTTCCTTGACAGCAACAGCCTTTTCCTTTACTTCTGCATTGAACTTATCATAAAGCTCACGGTAGAGCTTTCTTGCTGAGAGTATCTCCTCGTTGTCGGTGTCAGCGAAGCCGATAGCTTCCGAGATTATCTCCTCAGGTATCTCACGCTTTCTAAGCTCGGCTCTTGCGAGGAATTCAGCGTTACCGCCGAGCATGATATCAGTACCACGGCCTGCCATGTTTGTAGCAATGGTAACAGCGCCGTACTTACCTGCCTGAGCAACGATCTCAGCTTCCTTAGCGTGCTGTTTAGCGTTGAGGACTTCGTGCTTGATGCCCTTTCTCTTGAGCATAGCGGAGAGAAGCTCTGACTTTTCGATGGAAACTGTACCGACGAGGATAGGCTGTCCTTTATCGTGACACTCGATGATCTTGTCGATGATAGCGGAATATTTACCCTTTTCCGAGCTGTAAACCTGATCGTTGTGGTCGATACGGATAACAGGCTTGTTTGTCGGGATGGAGATAACGTCCAGCTTGTAGATCTCCTTGAATTCGTCTTCCTCGGTCATAGCAGTACCTGTCATACCTGACAGCTTTGTGTAGAGACGGAAGAAGTTCTGGAAAGTGATGGTAGCAAGAGTCTTTGACTCGCTCTTGATCTTAACGCCTTCCTTAGCCTCGATAGCCTGATGGAGACCGTCGTTGAATCTACGGCCCATCATGAGACGGCCTGTGAATTCGTCAACGATGATGATCTCGCCGTCCTTGACAACGTAGTCGATATCGTTCTTCATAACGCCATTAGCCTTGATAGCCTGATTGATGTGATGGAGCAGAGTGAGGTTATCGGAATCCATAAGGTTCTCGATACGGAAAGCCTGCTCAGCCTTTTTAACACCACGCTGGGTGAGAGTAGCTGTCTTTGCCTTTTCGTCGATGATATAGTCGGCAGTATCGCTGATGGAGTCCTGATCCACCTTGTCATCTGTTTCAACGACTGTTGTGGATGTAAGAGTTTTAGCGAAACGGTCAACGATGGAATAAAGGTCAGTGGACTTGTCGCCACGGCCTGAAATGATAAGAGGAGTACGTGCTTCATCGATGAGGATGGAGTCAACCTCGTCCACGATAGCGAAGTTAGGCGCACGCTGAACACGTTCTTCCTTGTGTGTTACCATGTTGTCACGGAGGTAGTCGAAACCGAGTTCGTTATTTGTAGCATAAGTAACATCGCAGTTATATGCGGCACGGCGCTGGTCATTGTTGAGGCCGTGGAGGATACATCCGACAGTAAGGCCGAGCCAGCGGAGTACCTTGCCCATTTCCTCAGCCTGAGTCTTGGCGAGGTAATCGTTAACGGTTACGACATGAACGCCGAGGCCTGAAAGGGCATTGAGGTATGAAGCGACACAGGCAACAAGAGTTTTACCTTCACCTGTTTTCATTTCAGCGATACGTCCCTGATGGAGAACGATAGCACCGATGATCTGAACGGGATACGGCTTCTTTTCGAGTACACGCCATGCGGCTTCTCTTACGGTGGCAAGAGCCTCAGGGAGAATGGAATCAAGAGTCTCGCCTTCTTCGAGTCTGTCTTTGAATTCCTGAGTTTTGCCTTTCAGTTCAGCATCCGAAAGAGCAGCGTATTCCTCATCGAGAGCGAGGACTTTATTTTTGATCGGTTCGATGCGCTTGAGTTCACGGTTTGAATAAGCGTTAGAGCCGAATATACTTTTGAATAAACCCATAGTAAGTTTACCGCCTTTACAATTTATTTTCACGGCATTTCATCATTCTGTCTGCACTGTAATGAAATAGCCTGCATATTCACAATAAAATACAAATACACATAATATATTTTACCGCAAATAATAAAATTTGTCAATAGCGCATTTGAATATAGCCATACAAAAAACTATGTTGAAAACCGACAAAGTGACATCTGAGCGGTAAAGAACCGAGAATGGAGGATCAGGGATTATGAAGAATATACTTATCGTAGGCGGAGATATGCGTCAGATATGCTGTGCGAAGCGTCTTACGGAGAAATACCGTGTATCGGTGATGGGATTTGACAGCGATGTGATGCCTGAGAATGTTAAAAAGGCAACTGAAGGGGAGGTGTTCAGCTGTGCGGTGCTGCCTGTTCCGCCGCTTGATGAAAATTCAATGATAAACACACCTTGTTACAGCGGTGAGGTAAGCCCGGCAGATGTGGAAAAATTTCTTGTTCCCGACGGTGAGATTTTTGCAGGACGGGTGAACAGTCAGCTTTGTGAAATATTCAGCGGCCATGAAGTTCTTGATTATATGGCACGTGAAGAACTTAGCCTGAGAAATGCTGTTCCAACTGCTGAGGGAGCGGTGCAGATAGCACTTGAAGAACTGCCTGTGACACTCAGCGGTCTGAAAATACTTATAGCAGGAATGGGACGTATCGGAACGGCGCTTGCTGAGATACTCAAAGGCTTCGGAGCGGATATAACAGCGGCGGTTCACAACGCAAGGGGAGCGGCGAAAGCTCGGATTATCGGTGTTAAGTATGTTTACACAAAGGATATGACATCGGATCATGCACTGGTGTTCAATACAGTTCCGACGATGATATTCGGCAGGGAACAGCTCAGCCGTTTCGGAAAGGATACTCTTTTCATAGACCTTGCCTCAAAGCCGGGCGGAATAGATATCACATCCGCTCAGGAGCTTGGCAGAAAAGTGATATGGGCGCTGGGACTTCCGGGAAAAACTTCGCCTGTAACGGCAGGTGAGATAATCGCAGAGACTATTGACAATATGCTTACCGAAAGGGGAGATGACAATGTATGAAAACCTTAAAGGACTGCGTATCGGCTATGCGCTGACGGGATCGTACTGCACCTTTGAAAAAAGCCTGATGCAGGCTGAAAAGCTGGTAGAACTGGGAGCGGAGCTTATACCCATAATGTCGGAGAATGCCGCATCTACCGACACAAGATTCGGAACAGCGGCAGAGCATATTAAGCGGCTTCGTGACATATGCGGACGGGATGTCATAACCTCGGTAGCCGATGCCGAACCGATAGGCCCGAAGTCGCTGACGGACATAATGGCGGTGATACCTTGTACATCAAATACTGCCGCAAAGCTGGCAGGGAGCATTACCGATACAGCGGTCACAATGGCAGTAAAGTCGCATCTTCGTGGCGGAAAGCCCGTGGTTCTTGCCATAGCTTCCAACGATTCACTGCTTGGCTCGGCAAGGAATATCGGCGAACTTTTCAACCGCAGGAATTATTATTTTGTTCCCATGAAGCAGGATGACATAATAAAAAAGCCTGCCTCACTGGTTGCGGAATTTGATATGCTTCCCGATGCCATTGAAGCGGCTCTCGACGGAATACAGCTTCGCCCGATCATTAAGTAGCAAAAAAAGGACGCACAAAATGTGCGTCCCTCATTTTATTATTTA
>JAEDMD010000136.1 GCA_016303195.1 Oscillospiraceae bacterium
AAATGCCGCCTTCGGCGGTTTTATTATTTTTTAAAAGTAAATGCTGTTGCCCTGTCCTCCACGTCCGTCTGCTTGACAGAACGACGGAAATATGGTAAAATATATTGTGATATGGTTTCGGAGATGTATTGCAATTTCAATAATCTCCTGCACTATCATTTGTACAATCATACGAAGTTTCGGCACGTGAGTAAAAACCCGCCCTGTTTATGACATTTATTAAATAGGGAGATTATCCACAAAAAGATACTTTCTTTGGAGGGAGTGATCGCCTTGATCGAGCATGAAACTTGCGAAAATATCATACAGACTTACTACAAAGAAATATACAGCTATTGCTTCGCAAAACTCAGCTACAAGCAGCATCCCGCCGAGGACTGTACTCAGGAGGTTTTCGTCGTTTTCTTCTCAAAGCACGAAAAACTCAGCAGTACCGACAATATCAGGCTTTGGCTTTACCGCACAGCCGATAATGTCATTAAAGCCTATGTCCGAAAAAATTACGGCCATGAAGTGAGTATCGAGGATAATCCGCAGGTGTACGATATCCCTGCCGAAAGCAGTTTCCCCGATGAAAATGCCGACGATCCCTTCGAGGTGCTTTCTTCTGAGGAGAAAAAACTGCTGGAGGCTTACTATGATACCGACTACGGTCAGAGAAGCAATGCGGCTAAAAAAATGGGCATCTCCCTTACGGCTATGTATCAGAGAGTCCATAAGATCAAAAAGAAACTCAGAAACAGTCTGAACAAAGATGAATAGATCGGGAGTTATGCGGAAATAAGCACTGATCCGCAGGTCAGAACTTTTCGTCACAAGTATGGTGAGCGGAGCTTCGGGCAAAATTTGCTGAAAATCCGCCAATATATCTTGTGAAGACAAGTTCTTATACGTATGGAGAAAAAGGAGTGGTGTTCGGATGAAAGATAAAGATAATTCAATTCCGAATGTTATGTCAGATGAGACAATGCTCAATGACCTCAGGTGTATGCTCGACGAGGAGCTTGCTAAACCTGAAAATGAGAGGGATCTGGACAAAGTCAGAGACATCACCGCCGCTATGGTCGAATTGTCTGACGTAAAGATACCTCAGCCGCCTTCAGCTGATTTTATACTGAATAAGGCAGCTCAGAAAAAACGATCGGGAATAAGGGGATTACATAAATGGGCGGCGGCTGTAAGCGCCTGCTTCGCTGTCGGGATAGCTCTTAACTGCTATACCCTTGCCGCTTACGGAGAGAATCTTCTCGAAGTAGTGCTGAGAAAAACTCAGAGCGGTTTTACCCTCAACCTTTCACAAGAACCTGACGACAACAGACTCGTCACAAATGTTTCGGAATACACAACTACAAAGTGGTCTGTACCGTGGAAAACTACCAATACAGAAGGCGCTGATACAAATGTGACCACCGAAACTACTGCAATTGACAAACAAAGCAACGGTACTTCACCGAGCGAGATGATAGCTTATATCGGCGAGACGATCGAACAGCTATGCGGAGAGCATGGATTTGCACCCCTTGTGCCGACTGAGCTTCCTCCCGAAATGGCTTTCAACGGCTTCTTCAAAGCGGATGAGATACACTATGAGAAAATGCAGGATTCAGAGGATTTCTACTTCACTTTCTCTAACGGCAATGAACAGCAGTTCAGCCTTGCTATCGAAAAGTATCAGTCTCATGACGATCTGCCTGAGATACTTATTCCGAGCGATAATCAGGAATTTATCGAGGGAACGGAAAACGGCATCCATGTATATGCTTTTCCGAGCAGAAACCGTGTGACAGCTATATTTACCGACGGAAGCTGTTCATATACCTTGAACGGATATAACATTTCCGCTGACGCTATGATGAAGCTGGCTTACAGCTTCGTACCGTCCGAGAGTGACATTAAGTGAGGGCAGCGGGATGAGATGGAAATTATTTAAAGCGGCAGCTCTCGGAGCTGTGCTGGCTTGCGCTCCTGTGGGTTGGGGCAGTGCCGTGAATGTGAGTGCGGCACAAGAGGAGTATGAAAAGGCAATAGGCCTTATTGAGAAGTGTACACTTACCTGTAATGTGACAGGCGATGGTTTTATTAATATATCGGCAAAAACTCAGGTTTCCTCTGTAATGGAGGAGGTCGGCTATAAAAATGTTGTCATCCAGAGAACGGATGACGGCGAAAACTGGGTGGATGAAGTCTATCTGGGCGATCTTATCGGTTATAATACCCGTTATTACAGCATTGATAATATGCGTGTAAAGGTTCAGGGCGGCGTTGATTACCGTGTTGTCTGCGACCATTACGCTAAGGGAATACCTTACGGCGATACGCAGGTGCGGACTCAGACTGCGACCAATTCATCTTCATGGTCTGAACAGCCTATCGTAACTTCTGCCGATCCGTTGGCTGAAAGAAGGACTACCACCACAACAACAACTGTAACAGTTCCGCCGACATCATCCGCACCACGGACAACATCGGCATCAACTGCGAAAACAAGCAGTTCCACAACTGCAACTTCATCGAAGCAGACTACAACTTCGGGAGGCAGTTCATCAGCTACAACTGCGGCTGTGACTACCACAAAGCCCGAATCCAAGTCTTCACCAAAGGCGGCGGATGCACCGACAACAGGCGTAGAATTCCCTGTTGCCGCTCTTGCAGTTCTTGCAGGCGCAACTGCTGTCGGTTTCAAGTTCCGCAAAACGGAAAAGAAGTAAATATAATAGGAAAGGCGCACATAATTAAATGTGCGCCTTTTGTTATTATTCAGATAATTTCAATTCAATTACAGATCGCATGAAATAAAATCGAACCATTCGGGATCGAATATCTTGTTTCCTTTCTGTGGGAGAAATTTATCAAATTCATATCCCCGTGAAATGATAAAGGCTATGGCATCATCGAGCTTTTCGTAGGTTAAATACTCGTCCTTTCCGCTGTCCATAGCGTCAAATTCAAAATCATGGTTGCAGATATATACCAGATACAGCAGACCTTTTTTCTGGATGCCGCAGACTGTGCCCGTTTTGTCGCCATATTCCCTGTAACCTATCTGCTTGCCGCTTTCTATCAGGTTTATCTGTTTTTCGTATTTCATATTTTCACTCCCTGCTTGTATTCTTACTTATTATTATACTTTTTATGGGATTGTGTGTCAATATAAAAAGGCGAACCCGAATGATCGAGTTCGCCTTAATATTTATAATTCCGAATTCCGCATTACGAATTCCGAATTATTAATGATTCGCAAGCGAATCATTAATACATTCCGCCTGCAGGCATTGCAGGAGCGGCAGGTGTTTCTTCCTTGATGTCAGCAACAAGGCTCTCGGTTGTAAGAACCATTGATGCAACAGAAGCGGCATTCTGGAGTGCGCTTCTTGTAACCTTGGTAGGATCAACGATACCTGCGGGGATCATGTCTGTGTATACCTCGTTGTATGCATCGAAGCCGTAGCCTACCTTACGTGAACGAATGATCTTGTCAACGATAACGCTTCCTTCAAGACCTGCGTTCTCAGCGATCTGACGTACAGGTGCTTCGAGAGCCTTGAGGATGATCTTTGCGCCTGTCTTTTCGTCGCCTTCAAGTGTAGGAACGAGCTTGTTTACAGCAGGGATAGCATTTTCGAATGCTGTACCGCCGCCTGCTACGATACCTTCCTCAACTGCGGCCTTTGTAGCGGCAAGAGCGTCCTCGATACGGAGCTTCTTTTCCTTCATTTCAATCTCGGTAGCAGCACCGACCTTGATAACTGCAACACCGCCTGCCAGCTTAGCAAGTCTCTCCTGGAGCTTCTCACGGTCGAAATCGGAAGTTGTTGTCTCGATAGCGGCTCTGATCTGAGCAACTCTTGACTTGATAGCTTCCTTGTCGCCAGCGCCGTCAACGATGATAGTGTTTTCCTTCTGGATAACTACCTGTTTAGCCTGACCGAGCTGTGAAAGCTGAGTTTCGCTGAGTTCAAGACCAAGCTCGGAAGAAATAACTTCACCGCCTGTGAGAATTGCGATATCCTTCAGCATTTCCTTACGTCTGTCACCGAAGCCCGGAGCCTTTACAGCGGCAACCTTGAATGTGCCACGGAGGTTGTTGAGGATGATAGTTGTGAGAGCCTCGCCCTCTACGTCCTCAGCGATGATGACCAGCTTCTTGCCCATCTTTACGATCTGTTCGAGAAGCGGGAGAATTTCCTGAATTGAAGATATCTTCTTGTCTGTGATAAGAACGAAAGCATCGTCATAAACAGCTTCCATCTTATCAGCATCTGTAACCATGTAAGGTGAGATGTAGCCTCTGTCGAACTGCATACCCTCAACTACTTCGCTGTAAGTTTCGGCAGTCTTGCTTTCTTCAAGAGTGATAACGCCGTCAGCAGTTACCTTTTCCATAGCCTCAGCGATGAGCTTGCCAACGTTCTCGTCAGCAGAAGAAACCGTACCTACTCTTGCGATATCCTCACTGCCCTGAACAGCCTTTGAATTGTCAACGATAGCCTTTACAGCAACGTCAACAGCCTTAGCGATACCCTTTTTGAGGATCATCGGGTTAGCACCTGCTGCAAGGTTCTTCATACCCTCACGAACGATGGTCTGAGCGAGGAGAGTAGCGGTAGTTGTACCGTCACCTGCGGCATCGTTTGTCTTTGTAGCAACTTCCTTGACGAGCTGAGCGCCCATATTCTCGAAAGCGTCCTCTAATTCGATATCCTTTGCGATAGTAACACCGTCGTTAGTGATAAGGGGAGCGCCGAACTTCTTGTCGAGGACAACGTTTCTGCCCTTAGGGCCCATTGTTATTCTTACAGTATCAGCCAGCTTGTCGATACCTGCCTGAAGTGCTTTTCTTGCTTCTTCGCCGTACTTTATATCCTTAGCCATGATAAAATCTCCTTTAATTCAATGCTTAATTCGTAATGCGTAATTGTTGTGTTCGCATACGCTCACGAATTTAAATATTTAAATACATCGCCGTAAGGCGATACCATAATTGCGAATTCCGAATTCCTAAATCCGCATTATTTAACGATTGCGAGTATGTCTTCCATCTTAACGATGATGTATTCTTCACCGTCCAGCTTTACATTAGTGCCTGAGTACTTGGAGATAAGCACCTTGTCGCCCTTCTTTACTTCCATTTTAACATCTGATGTACCGGGGCCTACTTCGATGACCTCAGCAAATTCAGGCTTTTCCTTAGCTGAGCCTGTGAGGATGATGCCGCTCTGAGTAGTCTCCTCAGCTTCGGCCATTTTTACGACAACTCTGTCCTGTAATGGTTTGATAGTCATAATATATACCTCCTGAAAATTAATTAACTCAAATCATTTTAGCACTCTCTTTCTTCGAGTGCTAATTATATTTTACCATCTTTTTCAGATAAATCAAGTCTATTCTTGAAACTTTCACAAACTTCGGCGATGTGCACAGTTTATTGCTCGTGTGTTGAATGATCGGACTGCGTTGAAAATATAATTAAAACTAATAACGCTAATTGTTGACGTAATAATTAATCAGATAACAACACGGCAACAGCATTTACTTTTTTGTGGTAAGGCATAGTTATTGAGAAACGTCCG
>JAEDMD010000137.1 GCA_016303195.1 Oscillospiraceae bacterium
AGAAAGGTTTCCCCCGATAATTACATATAAAGCTGCTATATGAGTACTCCCCTTAATCGTTCAGGGATGCTTATATAATTAATCTTCAAGCCACCAGCCGTATTTTTCGAGGTCTTTGATATATCCCAGCATATACTTCTGGATAACAAGAGCGTCGGCATTTGTGATACCGTCATCAATTCCCGAAATATCGGCATTAGATGCACCTTTTCTGGTCAGATGATGCTCATCCGTGCCTTTGAGTCCGAATTTCTGCGGATTTGCGATCGACTGCATTACCAGCACTGCATCGGCAAGCGTAACGATATCGTCACAGTTCGCATCGCCACGGACAAATTTTTCAATTGGGGGCAGAACGGTTATTTCAAACACAAAATCCTTGCCCGTTTCAACAGGATAAATATGTATTTTAGTCTTGCCTTCTTTAAGGCCGTATATCCTGCCTTTTGCAAATTCTTCATCATGTTCAAGCCTTATGATGCTTTCATCCTCGATCTTATATCCGAAATCTGAATGAGATGTTTCCATGACAGTAACTATTATGTATTCGCCCACATTTACATCTCTGTCAATAATTAAAGGTGTGGGATGCGGTTCAAAGTGCATTTCTTCCGGATAAGTTGTGGTAGTGGATGAATTAAAGCCTGTTGTAGTAGTAATTGTTGTAATATCGCTTGATGTTATCGTAGTTACCGCAGTTCCCACTCTCATGGTGTAAGTATGGACTTTTTTATCATTATTTGTGGTGATGTGAACTTTTGTTACGCCGTCTTTCAGACCTGTAAAAATACCGTGTGAATCGCTTTTCTTTTCAAAGGAAACTATTGTCGGATCGTCTATCTCAACAGAAAAGCCCTTTGTAAGCTCATATATGAGCATAGAAGTCTGTTCGTCAACTTTAAGCTGAGTATTGAAAGTAGAAATGAAAGGATGATCCTCGGTTGAAAATGTTGTAGTAGTCTGAAACTCGGAAGTTGTTTCAGGCGGAGTTGTGGTGGATGCTTTTGTATTTGAAGTAGTCGTCCGTAATTCGGCAGTTGTAGTCGTTGCTATCGTGGTAGTTGCAGGCTTTGTACTTGTCGCAGAGGCTTTCACTTCTATCTCGTAGGAATAATCCACACCGCCGATAATATATGTTTTTTTGTGATCTTCCGTCTCACTGAATTCAATGGTTTTTGCAAATTCAACGCTGTACTTTCCGACAGGGATCTCACCGAATTTTCTGCTGTCAAACTTTTCTCCCTTTTCATTCACAAAGAAATAGCAGTCGGGATCGACCCAGTTCACCCAGTAAGCTATACGGTCAAATTTTTCCTTTACTTCGCCGTTCTCAACAACTTGTGTCATTTTTATAGTACCGATCTCGAAGTCCGCAAAGCTGAATTTATCGCCCTGATTGTAAACTGTTTTAGTCGGAGGAGTAAGCGTCTTTGAAAAAGTTTCCCCTTCGTACAGCGCACCTACAACGGGTGCGGATATCTCAGGTGCAGAAACTCTGCCCTGTGCGTTCACGCATGGGACGGAAACTGCCGATATTCCTATAACAGCGCTCATAATAGCCGCTGTCAGCTTCATTCTGTATTTCATATTATCGCTCCTTTGATATAAAAATAATATACTATATATAATAAATAATAATCCCCTGTTTGTCAAGTCGTTTAATGCGACTTTTCAGGGCAACAGCATTTACTTTTAAAAAATATAAAAAAGCGCCGCAGGCGCACGTTCTGGGGTCAAGGGGGATGTTATCTCCCTTGCAGGGGGTGAATGAGGGGGACAGCGTCCCCCTGACAAAGTAGTAAAGCAAGCGCAGCGATGCTTTACGGTCGTTTCGCAATAACTATGTCTTACCACAAAAAAGCAAATGCTGTTGCCCTGTGCCCCTGAAATTTCATGCTTGCATTTATAATCGATACGTGGTATAATATAAGTTGGGATTTTAAGTTCAACTCCCGATATAAAGGAATGATATAATGAAAAAGATCACCATTGTCACAGGTCACTATGGAAGCGGTAAGACCACTTTCTCCGTAAATCTGGCTGTAAAAGCCGCTCAGGAGGGCAGAACTGCCGCTATCGTCGATCTGGATATAGTCAATCCCTATTTCCGTACTGCCGATTTCAAGGATATGTTCGAGAATATGGGCATACAGCTCATTGCTCCCGATTTTGCCAACAGCAACCTCGATATTCCGTCAATACAGTTCGATGTGGTACAGCTCGCCATGAACGAGGACTGCCTTATCATCGACGTTGGCGGCGACGATGCAGGTGCTGTCGCTCTCGGAAGATATGCGGACGAGCTGGCACAGTTCAAGGACGATATTGATATGCTCTATGTCATCAACCAGCGCCGCACTCTTACCTCTACTCCCGACGAAGTAACAGAACTTATGTATGAGATAGAGACTGCCGCACGTATGAAGCATACCGCTATCGTAAACAACACAAACCTCGGAAATGAGACTACCGCCGAGATCGTCGAAGCCTCACGCAGGTTCGCCGAGGAAACATCACAAAAAACGGGACTTCCCGTTGTATATACCGTCTACCCGAAGGATATCGCAGAAAAGGTCAGCGCAGAGGATAAATTCCCTGCCGAGCTTTATGTGAAGCCTATCTGGAAACGGTAAAATCAATGCGTAATTCGTAATGCGTAATGCGTAATTATGGTGTTTGCTTACGCTCACGATTTTGAATAATTGGTCAATTCACAATTCTTTTAAATCCGTCCCGCAGGGACACCACCAATTACGAATTACGAATTATGAATTATGAATTATCGAAAGGAGTTAAGTGAATGGCTAAGATGACAGTTATTACCGAGCGCTGCAAGGGCTGTGGTCTTTGTACCGCAGTATGTCCCAAGAAGATCGTCGCTCTCCAGAAGGAAAAGCGTAACAAAAAGGGCTACTTCTACGCAGAATGTACAGATCAGGATGCCTGCATAAGCTGCGCTATGTGCGCTACTATGTGCCCTGACTGCGCTATCGTTATCGAAAAATAATTATCCGAATTTGAAAGGAGCTGTTTAGCTTTGGAAAGAAATCTTATGAAGGGTAACGAAGCTCTCGCTGAAGCTGCTATCAGAGCAGGCTGTAAGTGCTTCTTCGGATACCCGATCACTCCTCAGACAGAACTCGCTGCTTATATGGCTAAGCGTATGCATAAGGCAGGCGGCGTATTTTTACAGGCAGAGTCCGAGATCGCTGCTATAAACATGGTTCTCGGTGCTGCTTCAACAGGTGTAAGAGCCATGACTTCATCTTCATCCCCCGGAATCTCTCTCAAGAGCGAGGGTGTTTCATATATCGCAGGTTCAGACCTTCCTGCTGTTATCATCAACGTTGAAAGAGGCGGCCCAGGTCTCGGCGGTATCCAGCCATCTCAGGCTGACTACTGGCAGGCTACAAAGGCTCTCGGCCACGGCGATTTCCAGCTTCTGGTATATGCTCCTGCTTCCGTTCAGGAAATGGTTGACTACGTTGTAAAGGCTTTCGACCGTGCTGATAAGTACCGTATGCCTGCAATGATCCTCGCTGACGGCCTTCTCGGTCAGATGATGGAGCCTGTTTCATTCCCTGAGATCAATCCTGATGCTTACGACAAGAGCGGCTGGGCTGCAAACGGTCATAAGAATTCAAGAGAGCATCACATCATCAACTCCCTCTACCTCAAGCCTGATGAACTCGAAAAGTCTATCGTTGACAGATTCAAGAAGTACGACATCATCAAGGAAACTGAGACCGAAGCTGAACTTTACCTCACCGAGGACTGTGATATCCTCCTCTGTGCTTTCGGCGCAACTGCAAGAGTTGTAAAGTCCGCTGTAAATTCTGCAAGAGAGCAGGGCATCAAGGCAGGTCTGTTCAGACCTAAGACACTGTGGCCATTCCCTGTAAAGGAGATCAACGAGGCTGCTAAGAATGCTAAGTGCCTGCTCAGCGTTGAAATGTCAATGGGTCAGATGGTAGACGATATCAAGCTCGCTATCAACTGCTCAAAGCCCGTTCACTTCTACGGAAGAACAGGCGGTGTTATCCCGACACCTGTTGAGGTGCTTGAGGAGATCAAAAAACTCGGAGGTGCTAAGTAATGGCTGTTGTATTTGAAAGACCAAAGTCTCTTATAGACATCCCTACACATTACTGCCCCGGCTGTACTCACGGTATCGTTCACAGAATACTCTGTGAGGTTATCGACGAAATGGGTATCGAGGGCGATACTATCGGCGTATGTCCTGTTGGATGCTCCGTTATGGCTTATGATTACTTCAACTGTGATATGATCGAAGCCGCTCACGGCCGTGCTCCTGCTGTTGCAACAGGTGTAAAGCGTACAAATCCCGATAAGTTCGTATTTACATATCAGGGCGACGGCGACCTTGCCGCTATCGGTACTGCTGAGACTGTTCACGTTGCCACAAGAGGCGAGAATATCGTTGTTATCTTCATCAACAACACTATCTACGGCATGACAGGCGGTCAGATGGCTCCTACAACTCTCCCCGGTCAGGTAACTCAGACCACACCTTTCGGAAGAAGCCCTGAGCTTGCAGGTTATCCTGTAAAGGTATGCGAGATGCTCTCACAGCTCACAGGTACAGCTTATGCCGAGCGTGTTGCAGTTGACAGCGTTCCTCACATCAAGGCTGCAAAGAAGGCTATCAGAAAGGCTTTCGAGAACCAGAAGGCAGGCAAGGGCTTCTCTATCGTTGAAGTTCTTTCAACTTGTCCTACAAACTGGGGTCTCACTCCTCTTGAAGCTATCAAGAGACTTCAGGACGATATGATACCTTACTACCCTCTCGGCGTTTACAAGGACGTTGAGGAAGGCGTATTCCCTAAGAAAGAAGGAGGCGAGGAATAATGGCAACAACTGAGATCCTTCTGGCAGGTTTCGGCGGACAGGGTATCCTTTTCGCAGGCAAGATCCTTGCATACTGCGGACTTATGGACAACAAGGAGCTTTCATGGCTCCCGTCATACGGCCCTGAGATGAGAGGCGGTACTTGTAACTGTTCAGTTTGTATTTCCGATGAGCCTATCGGTTCACCGCTGGTACTTACTCCCGACCTTCTCATTGTAATGAACCAGCCTTCATTCGACAAGTTCGTCAAGGATGTAAAGCCGGGCGGAAAGGTGTTCTTCGACAGCACCCTCATCGAGCCTTCAACCGACAGAACTGACATCAGCCTGTTCGGCATCCCGTCACAGCAGATGGCTGATGACAACGCTCTCAAGGGCGGTTCAAACATCATCCTCCTCGGCAAACTGCTCAAGGAAACAAATATCTGCTCACTGGATACAATGAAGAAGGCTATCGAAAAGGTAGTTCCGCCTAAAAAGGCAGCTCTTATCCCTAACAACTACAAGGCAATCGAGCTTGGTATGAACGCATAAGCGTTGAACCGCTGTTCAACGGCTTGTAAAATCGAATATGCACAGAAAGGGTGTCGTTTCGGCACCCTTTTCTTATATTGGTATCATAATAATGCAAACAAGGGCTGCCAAAAAAGTTTGAATCAAGCCTGAAACTCAAACATTGGGTTTCCAAAGGGATCAC
>JAEDMD010000138.1 GCA_016303195.1 Oscillospiraceae bacterium
GGGACGCCCTGCACGAGAGGGCGTCCCCTTAATAAAATATGACTTTTTCGACAAGTTGAGCCGCAGTTACGAAAACTGCGGCTTTTTATCATAATACTGTCTTATTACTGATTCTTGATAACAAAATCGTTGAGTGATGTTCCGTCGAATTTAGAAGATGATGCATAAGCGTAGTAGCTGAGTACATTTGTTGCGTCGTTTGCGTCAACGACCTGATTTCCGTCAACATCAGCGGATATCATCTGAGCCTTGTTGAAGATGCTTTCCTTACCTGCTGAGCGGAGAGCGTAGTCAGAAAGGATATCGGTAGCGTCACGTCCGTCAAGAGCGCCGTCGCCGTTAACTTCTCCGAGGGCTCTGTCTGTAACAGCGATCTTCAGTGAAGGTGCGTTTTCACCGTTTGGTCTGATGCTTCTGAAGCTCTGATCTTCTGCATATCTGAGGATGATGTTTGTAACATAAGGCTGTTCGGTCTTGAAGTTGATGCTGTAATAGTCAGCAGGGGAATTTTTTGCGATATTGAGATCAAAAAGACCGACAGGATTTGTGTCTGATTCTGCACCTGATGGTTCAAGAGGATTGATGTGAGAATTTGAGTAATCAATACCCATCATCTTCTCGCCGTCCTCAACGTAGTACATAACAGGATCGACCTTATCGCCTGTCTTTTCATCTGTGTAGATGTCGTAGCCCTTATAAGCGGCAGATTTTCCGTCAGCGGATGGATTTCTGATACCTGATGTGTAAACATAGTCTGTATCCCATGTCCACTTGATGGTAAACTGACCAACGTGCTTGTACTGATCCTTGATAGCGATCTGCGAAGGGAGAACAACATCTGCATCAGCAGCGGAAGTATTTACATAGAGAAGTCCGCTTGCAAGAGAGATAGCAGGTGTTTTTGCCTCTGAGGTGAAGTAAACTGTCGGGCTGTAAGTTCTCTCGTCAGCGGCTTCCTCAGCGTTTGCAGCCATAGGCATAGCAGCGAGGACCGCTGCGGCTGCGGTGATGAATGATATGAATTTTTTCATGTTTGTTTCCTCCTTGATATTAAAGCGACTGAGTCATTTCGAGGACTATTTCTGCAACACGCTTAGCGGCGATCTTCTCAAACTCGTCAAATGACATAGCGCCTTCATCGTCGGCATTATCGGAAATGCAGCGAACGCTTACGAAAGGCATCTTGTTGAGGTAGCAGCAGTGTCCGACTGCGGCGCTTTCCATGTCAACAGCATAGGGGGCGAAATTTTTCTTTATCGCATTTTTTACTTCTGTATTAGTGATGAAAGCCTCGCCTGATACGATCCTTCCACGGAAAGATTTCACACCGTTCTTTTCACAAATCTTCTCAGCGGTTTCCATGAGTTTTTCATCAGCCTTGAAGATACCGCAGTAAGGCGGATAATCCTTGAGGAAGTGGAGATCGAGATCGTGGGGGAGAACTTCATTTGAGACAACGATGTCGCAAACCTTTATCTTTGCGTCCATACCGCCTGCGATACCTGCATTGATAACACAGTCGGGGTGGAAATTGTCTATCATTACCTGAGTGCATACAGCCGCATTTACTTTAGCGATACCGCAGCAGGCATTGATTATTTTCTTGTTGCCGTAATTGTTGATATAAAAGTCGAAACCTGAGATGTTCTTAACTTCGGCATCGCCGAGAATACGGCGGATATCCACAAGTTCCGAAGGCATAGCGCCTATAATTGCAATAGTATTCATTAGTATCACTCCTGTGAGATTTGTATAACACAATTATAACATGGAAAGTTAAATAAATCAAGCATATGAGTTATAAAAATAGTGGAAAGGTCTTTAAAATTATTAGGAATTAGTATATTAATTTTACTTTCGTGAGAACTTGCAATTGTTATATTTATGTGGTATAATAGTATTACTATCAATCTGGAATCGGAGGATGAATTATGTTATCTGATATCGAAATCGCTCAGAAGGCAGAAATGAAACGAATTTACGAAGTTGCAAAGGGACTCGGACTTGATGAGGACGATCTTGAACCATACGGCCACTACAAGGCAAAGATCTCCGAAAGTGTTTACACAAAACTTGCTGACAAGGAGGACGGAAAGCTGATCCTTGTCACTGCTATAAATCCAACACCGGCAGGCGAAGGAAAAACTACCGTAAGCGTCGGACTGGCAGATGCTATGAACAGGATCGGCAAAAAAACCGTTCTTGCTCTCCGTGAGCCGTCACTCGGTCCTGTTTTCGGAATGAAAGGCGGCGCAGCAGGCGGCGGATATGCACAGGTAGTTCCGATGGAGGACATCAACCTCCACTTCACAGGCGATATGCACGCAATAACTGCGGCTAACAATCTGCTTTGTGCAATGATCGACAACCACCTCCAGCAGGGAAATGAACTGAGGATCGACCAGAGAAGGATACTTTTCAAGCGTTGTATGGATATGAATGACCGTGCGCTGAGAAATATCGTTATCGGCATGGGCGGCAAGGCAAACGGAGTTCCGAGAGAGGACGGCTTCAATATCACAGTTGCTTCCGAGATCATGGCAATACTTTGCCTCGCATCGGATATTGCCGACCTGAAGGAGAGACTCGGAAATATCCTCGTTGCATACAACATGAGCGGTGAGCCTGTTTATGCCCGTGAGATCGGTGCCTGCGGAGCAATGACAGCATTGTTGAAGGATGCTCTCAAGCCTAATCTGGTACAGACACTTGAAAACAATCCTGCATTCATCCACGGCGGTCCGTTTGCAAACATCGCTCATGGATGCAATTCCGTAAGAGCAACAAAGCTGGCTCTGAAGCTGGGCGATTATGCAGTAACAGAAGCAGGTTTCGGTTCTGATCTGGGTGCTGAAAAATTTATGGACATCAAGTGCCGTGCGGCAGGACTTGCGCCGTCATGCGTAGTCCTTGTTGCAACTATCAAGGCTCTGAAATATAACGGTGGAGTTCACAAGGAAGATCTTGGCAAAGAGAATATGTGGGCACTGGAAAAGGGCATCGTAAACCTGAGAACTCATATCGAGAATATGCATAAATTCCATGTTCCCGTAGTTGTTGCCATCAACCGCTTTGCTTCCGATACAGAGGCAGAAGTTGCATTTGTAAGAGATTTCTGCACAGAAATGGGCGTAGAGGTTTCAATGTGCGAGGTATTTGCAAAGGGCGGCGAAGGCGGAAAGGATCTTGCCGAAAAGGTTTGCGAGACTATTGAGATGTGTTCAGGCGGAGAATCCGAGTTTGCACCGATCTACAACACTGATACAGCCATCAAGGACAAGGTTGAGAAGATCGCTAAGGAGATATATCGTGCTGATGGAGTTATATTTACAGCACAGGCAGAAAAGGCTATCAAGGAGATCGAGAATATCGGTTTCTGGGACATCCCTGTCTGCGTTGCAAAGACACAGTATTCACTTTCCGATAATCCCGCACTTCTCGGAAAACCAAAGAATTTCAAGATAACCGTCCGTGATGCAAGACTTTCATCAGGCGCAGGATTCGTAGTCATCTACACAGGCGACATCCTGACAATGCCGGGACTTCCGAAGAAGCCTGCCGCATTGAATATCGACTGCGACAATGACGGAAATATCTCAGGACTTTTCTGATATGATAAAGATAAAAACTTCTTCTCCTGAGGAGACTATCGCAGCAGCCGAAAAGCTGGGAAGTCTCCTTAAAGCAGGGGATATGATCGCATACAAAGGCGGTCTGGGCGCAGGAAAAACTACCTTCACCCGTGGCATCGCCGTGGGCATGGGACTGGGCGATAATGTCACATCTCCCACATTTGCCCTTGTGAATGAGTACCGAGGCAGTGATATTACATTGTACCACTTTGATATGTACCGCATTTCATCAGAGGATGATCTGGAATCCACGGGATTCTATGATTACGACTTTGAGGATAACGTTGCGGCAGTGGAGTGGTCAGAGAATATCGAGGAATTTCTGCCGAAGAACACCATTTACATCACTATCGACAGGCTCAGCGAGCTTGAACGAGAGATAACTATTGAGGACGGTGGAAGATTTGCTGCTGCTTGGAATTGACACATCGGGAAAAACTGCCTCTGCGGCGCTGTTTGACTCGGACACGGAGACTTTTCTGGCTCAGTCTGCACTATACACACAGAAAACACATTCACAGGTCATCATGCCGATGGTCAGGGACATTCTTGCACAGGCAGGAAAGAAAATGTCCGATATCAGCGGGATAGCCGTTGCAAACGGCCCCGGCTCTTATACAGGACTTCGTATCGGAGTTGCGGCAGTCAAGGCGCTCAGCTTCGGGCTTGGAGTGAAATGCTGCGGAGTATCGACACTTCTGGGGCTTGCCTGCAATAATATCGCTTACAAGGGATATATATGTTCCATTATGAAAGCGAGAGGCGATCTTGTGTACACCTGTACCTACAAGAGCGACGGATTCTGCATCGAGCAGGTGACTGAGGAGCAGATAATCTCGAAGGACGAACTGGCGGAATATCTTGCTTTCAACGTCAAAGAAGCAATGCTTTGCGGTGACGGAGCGGCTGAATTCTTCAACGATTACCGTTCGCCTGCATTCATCATCGCACCTCCGCAGGGACGCTTACAGAATGCGGCAGGTGTGTGTCTGGCAGGAATATCGAGACAGCTTGTGGAAGCGGACGAACTTGAGGTGTCTTATCTGCAAAAAGTCAAAGCAGAGAAAGACCTCGAAGATAAAAATAAATAACTGGAGATGTTTAAAATGATAGCAATAGGCTGTGACCACGCAGGTGTGGAAATGAAAAAGGCGATCATTGCCGAGCTTTCCGAAAAGGGCTTTGAATTCAAGGATATGGGCACTGACGGCGAGCCTTGCGATTACCCGAATATGGCTGAGACTGTATGCGGACTCGTTACATCAGGCGAATGTGAAAAAGGTATCCTTATCTGCGGTACAGGCATCGGAATGTCCATTGCCGCAAACAAGATCAAGGGCATCAGAGCAGCGCTCTGCTCGGATTCTTTCTCGACGAAGTTCACCCGTCTGCACAATGACGCAAACGTAATGTGCATGGGCGCAAGAACACTCGGTCCGGGGCTTGCCTGCGAGCTGGCTGAGATATTCCTGACCACAGGCTTTGAAGGCGGCAGACATCAGCGCAGAGTTGACCTTATCACCGCACTTGAAAATAAGTAATGAAGCATACGGGAACTTGCCCCTTTGAGACTTACAGGCTGATACTCCGCCCTTTCGTGTCGCTTGATGCGGAGGGGATGCTGAAAAACTGGGCGGCTGACCCGAACATCCAGAACGAGTACGGTGAGCCTGTTTACAGCGATATACAGCAGGTGAGGGGGCTTCTGAAAAAGTACATGGACGGCTATTCCGACCCTTCACAGTACCGCTGGGCGATAATCGACAGGGCGAGTGGCGAAAACATCGGACAGATAGCTTTCTGCAAGGTGTGGGATGACTGTAATACAGCCGAGATAGAGTATTGCATCGGCTCTGCATATCAGGGACACGGACTTGCAGGTGAAGCTCTTTCGGCTGTGATACGCTACGCATTCAGCTTTACAGAGT
>JAEDMD010000139.1 GCA_016303195.1 Oscillospiraceae bacterium
GAGAGTTGTTTTTCTATTTTTGGTGTCTATGATCTATTGTAACATAACATTTTTCTGAGACTGCACGGAAATCAATTTTTGCTGATTATAAATATTATTTTGTAGGGAACGCCGCCCTCGGCGTTCCACGAATTCACTGATAAACTGCCAAATGGAACGGCGAGGGCGCCGTTCCCTACAAAAATCATTCGTAATACAACCTTTTATTTTGTTGAAAACTGATTTTCATGCTTCTCCCGTCTTTTTCCCGATCTTTATATCATATCCGAGAGTTTCTGCGATCTTCAGCCCGTCTTCCTCGCTGAGCGACTTGACCTTATAACGCTTGTATTCCTCCGAGCCGAACCATATGCTCACAGCACATCTCCTGCTCATTTTCTGAAAAAGATTCTGCTCTATCTCGCATTTCACCACATTTCTGCGGTCACCGACAACAGTATGGAAGCTGTTCAGCTTACAGCACCGTATCAGTATGCTGTCGTCATAAAATGTTATGCCGCTGGTGAAAAGCGCCGCTGTCTTGACGATTATCAGCCACACAAGCGGTATTTCAGCCATGACAGCCGCAAAATGAATAAGTTCCTCCAGCTTCGGGAAAAAGCTGACCACAAGCCCTTTCGAGGCATTATAGATGGGAAGTATCAGCACAGCCGCAATTATCGGGATCAGCAGATATGAGCCTGCTCCTGCGATGCGTGCTTTGTAGGTGTTCTTTACTCCGCCCACTATGCCCATTGCTTCAAGTCCACGGCCGATGTCCTTTTCTTTTTTAACAGGCATCAGTACGGGGAGTCGGTTTTTGACAGCTCCGTAGCCTGCACAGCTCATATTCAGCGATACCGCTCCCATCAGCTTCATTACAAGATTCTGTCGGAGATCGGTGTAATTAACGTGAGAAAACCTTATTCGATATTCCACACGATTGATTATGCCGTATGACACCTTCATGACCTTGTTGTCCGTTTCAATGCGGAAGCCCGCATATCGGAGCAGATTGACGATGAACGAGACAAACCATGATGCCATGAAAAAAACACCTATCGCCAGTGCCGCTCCGGGGATCTTCAGGAGCAGTCTGTCCGTCAGCTTTTCAGTCTCTTTCGTGAGGGTATTCAGCGAAACGCTGATTATGTCATGGGCAATGTCGCCGCCTTTGAAAAAGAACATCGCTACATAGACAGTTCCCGAAAATCCGCTTGAAAAAAACACTGAGAAAAGCAATACCGACAGCCATGATGGACGTTTCACCTCAGCCGCTCTGTTTTTCTCGGTGACATTGGGAAAGTGCTTGATTATCGCTTCACAGGTGCTTTCGTTGACAAGCATTTTCAGATCGGCAGTTTTGAGTATACCGGCTCTTGTGTCACAGCTCAGTCTCTTTGCTCCGAATGCGCTGAGATGGACGGGATTCTCCACGGTGGTACAGCTTATATTCGCAAACGGAACGTGAGTGGTCACTCTTATAAAAACTCCGTCACGGTGGATTATCTCATGCTCGCTCACATCAATTACAGAGAAGAACCAGCGGATAAGCCCGAACAGAATTATGACACCGATAACGAGCAGGTCTTTCCATGCACCCTGTATCCATGTATAGAAAAAATCCTTGCTGAAATGGTAAGTCCTCAGTCCACGGATGAACGGAAAGATCAGGAGCCAGATATTCTTGGCGGAATATTTCAGTATTCTCAGAGGGTGTTCATGATACAATACTACGCCCCCTTTCGGCTGATATGCGTCGCCAGCTTCATTATCTCCTCGGCATCGTCACGGGCGAGGAACAGAAGTCTGAGCTGTCCGCCGAACATGAAGAATACCACAAAATTCAGTCCGCTTATTTTCGAGAACGGACTGCTGATAATTGTTGTGTACTGTATGGACGAATACTGTACGGACTGGAATATTTTAATGAATACTCCGCTTGTCCTGATTATCTCAGTCTCGGTGAGGGTGTATTTTACAGTCCTGAAAAACAGCGGAAAATAGATAAATCCGATGACCGAGCCGATGACTATTGCGGTTGTTCTGATTATTGTCACGGCAAGCTCGAATTTTTCGGGGATGAATATGCCTGCCGCCAGATATATGAGCGATACAGCAAGAAGAATGAGCAGTATCAATGTAAAAAGGCAGTGTTTGTCGGGATAGTATTCTTTCATCTGCCGCCTCCTTTAATAAATTATTGAAAACGCACTGATTTCCACAGGTATATTTTCATTATATCACAAATAAAATCTAAAGTAAAATACTTTTTGTAAATTTTCGGAGGCGTTTATGTATATTCTTGACAGATTGAATTCCCTCATCTGGGGAAGCGGACTTGCGGTGCTGATACTTTTCACGGGTCTGCTTTATACAGTGAAGCTGGGCTTCATTCAGACAAAACTGCCGAAATTTCTCATAAAGCGTGACAAATCGCAGAATAAAGGCATTTCTCAGCTAAGGACAGTCTGTATGTCGCTGGGAACAGCAATGGGAACGGGCAATATCACGGGAGTTGCCGCTGCACTTTCCATAGGCGGAGCAGGTGCGGTATTCTGGATGTGGGTGTCGGCTTTTCTCGGAATGGCGGTGGTCTATGGGGAGAATTCCCTGTCGGTCACGTACAGCGACAAAGAGCGGCGTGGCCCGATGGCTTATCTTGAAAAGGGTCTCGGATGCCGAAAATTGGCTGTTTTCTTTGCGGTAATGTGTATTCTTGCCGCTTTCGGTATGGGCGGAATGGTGCAGATAAGCGCTTTCTCGGACAGCCTGAGAAACTGTGTGCATATTCACCCGTGGGGCATTGCCGCTGCTTCATTTATCCTGATCTTTGCCGTAATAAGCGGCGGCGCTCGTCGGATCGGCTCTGCCGCTCAGATACTTCTGCCTGCGGTGACTTTGCTGTTTGTATGCACCTGCTTTACGGTCATACTCACGCACATCCATGCCGTTCCGAAGGCTTTTTCGGCAATTTTCATGGATGCTTTCGGGGCTCGTCAGGCGGTCGGAGGGATTTCGGGAACTGCCGTCTCCGTGGGACTGAGACGGGGCATATTTTCAAATGAAGCAGGTCTGGGAAGTTCGCCTGTTCTGCACAGCGCCGCCGAAAGCGATTCTCCACGCACTCAGGGAATGTGGAGTATGTTCGAGGTTTTCTTCGATACGATGTTCTGCTGCACCCTTACCGCTGTTACTCTGCTTTGCTCGGACTGCGGACTGTCTGTCGGAAATGCCTTTTCTTCGGTATTCGGAAGCTGTTCGGGTTATGTGCTGGCATTGGAAATGGCTGTATTTGCGTTCTGTACGCTCATCGGCTGGTATTTCTGCGGTGAGACTGCATTTTTATATTTATCGGAAAATGGGAAAAAACTGCGGTTTGCGGCTTTATTTGCGGCGGTGGCATCTCTTGGCGCAGTTCTGCCTGTTCACGCTGTATGGACGCTTTCGGACATTTTCAACGGGCTGATGGCTTTCCCGAATCTGCTTGCTCTCATACTTCTTGTAAACAAAGTCGGTAAAGAATAAACAGACTGTATTTTCCAATAATACTATTGCTGCTTGTAAAAAGATTTTCCGCCTTTCTTATCAAGCTGGTCAAGCATATTTGACAGTGCCGTTTAAAATTATTTATTTTGTATGAATCGCACAGGTTTCCTATTGACATTCCTGCGGATTTTTTGTATAATTGTATTGTCTATAATTATGCAGTGCGGACGGATGCCGTTCCGTAATCGTTTCTTTACGACTTTATTGGCTGTATTGCCATTAAATTATATAGCGCTACGGCGCAGAAAAACAGCTTCGGATCAGCTTAATGCCGGCATGACAACAAAAGTCTATGCAATATTGAATACAAACACCGTCATTCACGGAGATATGGCTCATTATGCCTGTTCGTATCCTCCTGACGGCAGATCGTGTATTTATGACAGATATCATTACAACCGAAGCAACATTACTACCCAGTGAGACTGCAACGAACGAAATAAGTGCAGTCATTCACCGAAAGAGAGGTCATATAGTGAACGAAAAAGATACCCAGAATAAGAAGCCTCGCAGAAAAACTGCTTCTGACTCACAGACCAAAGGCACTACAAGACAGCGTGCCCCAAGGAAAAAGGCTGCTGCCGAAAACCAGACTGCCGAGACTGCTGTTGTAAAAGCACCTGCCAAAAGAGGCAGACCTGCAAGAAGCAAAGAGGTAAAGAAAACTCCCGTAAAGATCATCCCTCTCGGAGGTCTTAATGAAATAGGCAAGAACATGACTGTTTTTGAATGCTCGAACGATATGTTCATCCTTGACTGCGGTCTTGCATTCCCTGATGCGGATATGCCCGGTGTCGATATCGTTATCCCCGATTTTACCTATGTTGAGCGCAATGCCGACAAGGTAAGAGGCATCGTTATCACCCACGGCCATGAAGACCACATCGGCGGTCTTGCTTACCTTCTGAAAAAAGTCAACGTCCCTGTATATGCCACAAGACTGACCATCGGTCTCATCGAGGGCAAGCTCAAGGAACAGGGACTTTTCGGCAAAGTCAGCCTCAATGTTGTCGAGCCGAAGAAAACCGTTAAAATGGGATGCATGGCTGTTGAATTCATCAAGGTCAACCACTCCATCCCCGATTCAGTCGGCATGGCTATCCATACCCCCGCAGGAATAATCGTCCATACAGGCGATTTCAAGGTGGACTACTCCCCTATCGACGGCAAGATCATCGACCTTGCACGTTTCGGTGAGCTGGGAAGCCGTGGAGTTCTCGCTCTTATGGCCGATTCCACCAATGCCGAGCGTCCGGGTTACACCCATTCGGAGCGCACCGTCGGAGAATCCTTCGACAAGCTGTTCCAGAAGGGCGAGGGCAAGCGTATCATCATCGCTACTTTCTCATCCAATATCCACCGCGTTCAGCAGATCATCAACTGCGCTGTCCGCTACGGCAGAAAAGTCGCTGTTTTCGGCAGAAGCATGATAAATGTCATCAATACCGCCATTGAACTCGGCTATCTGGATGTTCCGCAGGGCTTGATAATCGATATCGAAATGATGAACCGCTACGAAAGTGAGCGCATCGTTCTTATCACTACGGGAAGTCAGGGCGAGCCGATGTCCGCTCTTACAAGAATGGCTATGAATGACCACAAAAAGGTCAATATCACACCGATGGACTTCATCATCATCTCAGCTACTCCTATCCCCGGCAACGAAAAGTTCGTGACACGTGTTGTCAATGAGCTTATGAAATCGGGCGCAGAGGTAGTCTATGAGGCTATGTATGAGGTACACGTTTCGGGTCACGCTTGTCAGGAGGAGCTGAAACTTATGCAGAGCCTAACAAGACCTAAGTTCTTCATCCCTGTCCACGGCGAGTACAAGCATCTGAAGAAACACGCCGATCTTGCATTGCAGATGGGTATGCCGAAGGAAAATGTTATCATCGCCGAGATAGGCAATGTCATTGAAACTGACGGAAACACCATGAAGGTCGTTTCACAAGCGCCTTCGGGACGAGTTCTTGTTGACGGCCTCGGTGTCGGCGATGTAGGCT
>JAEDMD010000140.1 GCA_016303195.1 Oscillospiraceae bacterium
GGGAGGGCTCTGCCCTCCCTCGTACACCCACCCGCCAAAGGGATGTGATCCCTTTGGAAACCCAGCGTGCGCCTGCGGCGCTTTTTTATATTTTTTTAAAGTAAATGCTGTTGCCGTGTTTAGTTAGCCTCGGTTAATTGACATAATTCTGCCAATTTGCTATACTATAATTAAAATAAGCAAAATGGATGTGATGTTGTGAAACAATATAATGTAACAGGTATGAGCTGTGCCGCTTGCAGTGCCCGTGTTGAAAAAGCAGTATCAGCAGTTGACGGTGTGACTTCATGTTCCGTCAGTCTGCTGACCAATTCAATGGGTGTCGAGGGTTCAGCAAGCGATGCCGAGATAATAAATGCCGTGAAAAATGCAGGCTACGGCGCTTCTCTGAAAGGCTCTCAGAACTCGGCATCATCCGATGGGGACGCTCTGAAAGATACTGAAACTCCCGCAATGCTCCGCAGACTTGCGGCTTCTGTGGGATTCCTGCTGATACTGATGTATATTTCTATGGGTCACATGATGCTCGGTCTGCCGCTTCCTTCATTCATGGACGGAAACCACGTAATGATGGGACTTGCCCAGCTTATCCTTGCGGCGATAGTCATGGTGATAAACCAGAAATTCTTCATAAACGGCTTTAAGGGTCTTATCCACCGCTCGCCGAATATGGACACGCTTGTTGCAATGGGCTCGGCGGCATCGTTCATTTACAGCACTTGGGCGCTTTTCGCAATGACTGACGCTCAGCTAAAAAGCGGCGCTGAGGCGGCGGCAAAGTATATGCACGAATTCTATTTTGAATCTGCGGCAATGATACTCACTCTCATCACTGTCGGAAAAATGCTCGAAGCCCGTTCAAAAGGCAAGACTACCGATGCGCTGAAAGGTCTAATGAAACTTGCCCCAAAAACCGCCGTGATAGTTTCAGACGGCGAGGAAAGGGAAGTCCCCGTTGAACAGGTCAGCAAGGGCGATATTTTCGTTGTCCGCCCCGGTGAGAGTATTCCCGTGGACGGGATCATTTTAGAAGGGGAGAGCGCTGTAAATGAAGCCGCACTGACAGGGGAGAGCATCCCTGTTGACAAATCCGCAGGCGACGGAGTTTCAGCCGCAACTATCAATCAATCGGGCTTTCTGAAATGTCAGGCTTCAAGAGTAGGTGAGGACACTGCCCTTTCACAGATAATCCGCATGGTCAGTGATGCCGCCGCTACAAAAGCACCTATCGCAAAAATCGCTGACAAGGTTTCGGGAGTTTTCGTGCCTGCCGTTATCGGTATCGCTCTTGTGACGTTCATTATCTGGATGCTCCTCGGCAAAACAGTGGGATTCTCGCTGGCAAGGGCAATTTCCGTTCTTGTTATCAGCTGTCCCTGTGCTCTCGGACTTGCAACACCCGTGGCGATAATGGTCGGAAACGGTGTCGGCGCTAAGAACGGCATACTTTTCAAGACCGCTGTTTCACTGGAAGAAACAGGAAAGATCCAGATAGTCGCCCTTGACAAAACAGGTACTATCACCCGTGGCGAACCAACTGTAACTGATATTATCCCGACCGAAAATTCGGATGAAAATGAACTTCTCAGACTTGCATATGCCCTTGAGCGTAAAAGCGAACATCCTCTTGCAAAGGCTGTTCTGAAATACGGCGAAGAAAAAAATATTCCCGGATCAGAAGCCACGGGATTCAAGGCAGTTGCAGGCAACGGACTCACGGGAACTGTTGACGGAATGACGGTTGTTGGCGGAAATCTCAGCTTTATATCTGAAAATGCCGTGGTCACGGAAAAGATATCCGATACAGCGGCAAGGCTTTCCGAAGATGGAAAAACTCCGCTTTTCTTTGCTAAAAACGACGAATTACTGGGAATCATCGCAGTTGCCGATGTTATAAAGGATGACAGTCCGCAGGCTGTAAAGGAATTGCAGGATATGGGCATCCATGTTGTAATGCTCACAGGCGACAATGAAAGAACGGCAAATGCCATCGGACGGCAGGCAGGCGTTGATGAGGTGATCGCAGGTGTGCTTCCTGACGGCAAGGACAGCGTTATCCGCAAGCTGAAGAAAAAAGGCAGAACCGCAATGGTCGGTGACGGAATAAACGATGCCCCTGCACTTACCAGTGCCGATATGGGAATTGCTATCGGTGCCGGTGCGGATGTTGCGGTAGATGCCGCAGATGTGGTGCTGATGAAAAGCAGACTCAGCGATGTTCCTGCGGCAATACGTCTTAGCAGGGCAACTTTGCGGAATATCCGCCAGAACCTTTTCTGGGCATTTATATATAATATCATCGGCATCCCGCTTGCGGCAGGACTTTACGGCTTGAAGCTGAATCCTATGTTCGGAGCAGCGGCAATGAGTCTGTCCAGCTTTTTCGTGGTGACCAATGCACTGAGGCTGAATTTCTTCAAAGTCCATGACAGTTCACATGATAAAAAGACAGCTAATGTACTGAATGAAACAAACGGCGAAAATTCGGAAAAAACCGTCCATATCAAAGGGATGATGTGCGGTCACTGCGAGGCTCGTGTCAAAAAGGCTCTGGAATCGCTCAGCGGTGTGGATGAAGCAGTCGTCAGTCATGAAAATGGGACTGCTGTTCTCGAAATATCGGGAAATGTGGACAACAAGGCCATCAAAAAGGCTGTAACCGATGCAGGATATAAATTTATCAAGGCAGAATGATATAGCGGTTTATGCCATCTGTTGCTGATCTATATTTGAAAATACTCGTTGCTAAATGAAATATTAATGCAGGGGACCGCCTTTGGCGGTCCTTATTATTACAGAATTATTGATTTGCGTGTGCATTATCCGAAAATACTTGAATCTGCCACAGGAAAGTGGTATAATAGCTATAATGAATGTGATGGATAAAGTTGCACCAAATGTAAGTTTGGTGCAACTTCGACTAATACCGACCCACATATGCTGTCCACATCACATATCGGCTGTATCCCATAAAACAGCCATTTCAGAAAGGATCATCACATGAATAATTACAACAACAGCGGAAACCCTGAATTTCTCAATGAATATCTTGTTCATCTCAGACTGGTACAGCTTCTTTCGGAGCGATCAATTCAAGGTTATTATGAGGACATCAGAATGTTTCTGAGATATGTCCATCAGGATCGGAATGATATCGACTGTGACATTGAAGATATTGATATCTCGGATTTTCCACGTGAAAAGCTGCGTGACATTACCGTGACGGATATTTATAATTTTATATTTTATGTGTCCGATGAGCGCCATAACAGCGATAAAGCCCGTTACAGGAAAATTTCATCGCTGAGGAGTTTTTTTAAGTATCTTGAAAAAGTCACTCATGTCATCGACAAAGACCCCACAAGAGATCTGGATGTTCCTGTGCCGAAAAAATCACTGCCGAAGTTTCTTTCTCTTAGTGAGAGTATGCGGCTTTTGGCGGCATCTGACAGTTCCGATTCAAAGCGTGATTACTGCATTATTACGCTGTTTCTCAACTGTGGAGTGCGTCTGAGCGAACTTGTGGGCATGAATATCAAGGACATTGATTTTACCGAGAACCGAATGAAAGTTCTGGGCAAAGGCAGCAAAGAACGTATGGTCTATCTGAATGACGCCTGCATTGATGCGCTGAATAAATACCTTGAGATACGCACTGCCGACCCTAAGGCACAGCTTGAACCTGCACTGTTTATAAGCAATCAGCGCAAACGCATCTCAAAGCGCCGTGTACAGCAGATCGTTGAAAATACCCTGACTGCCGCAGGACTTGACGGAAAAGGCATAACCACGCACAAACTGCGTCATACTGCGGCTACACTTATGTATCAGTACGGCGATGCGGATGTTCTGACGCTGAAAGAGCTTCTCGGCCATGCAAATGTTGCTACAACAGAGATATACACCCATCTGAGCAACGAAAGTGTACGTAATGCGGTGGAAAGCAATCCCCTTGCGAAAATAAAGTCCTCCGACGATGAAGAATAAACCACTCCCCTGCTATTTATTTTAATATGTTAACATTACTTATGGTTGCAAATCCCATTAAAATGTAGTATAATTATTCAGGCAGAAAAATTTATCGAAGGGAAGATTTTTATGTGCGGAATCGTTGGTTTTACCAATACTGCGGACAATGCTGATAAGATAATCGAAGATATGATGGACAGGATACGTCACAGAGGCCCTGATGCATCGGGAAAATATGTTGACGGAGATATCGCTCTCGGACACCGCCGACTCAGTATTATAGATGTCAGCGCATCGGGCGATCAGCCTATCTATAATGAGGACAGCTCACTTGTTATCGTTTTCAACGGCGAGATATACAACTATAAGGACATTCGTGAGGATCTGGTCAGAGCAGGACACAGCTTCAGGACTAATACCGACACGGAAGTTCTCATTCACGGATACGAGGAATATGGCACAAAACTGCTGAACAAGCTGAGAGGTATGTTTTCCTTCGTTATCTGGGACAAAAACAAGAAAGAGCTTTTCGGTGCCCGTGATTTCTTCGGCATAAAGCCAATGTATTACGCACGTATGGGAAATACCTTCATGTTCGGCTCGGAGATAAAGAGCTTCCTTGCTCATCCCGATTTCAATAAGGAACTGAACACTTCCGTTCTGGAGAGCTATCTCACTTTCCAGTACTCCCCTACTTATGAGACTTTCTTCAAGAATGTCTATAAACTTCCGCCTGCTCATTATTTCCTTTATTCCAACGGAAATTTTGAAATGAAGCGCTACTGGGATGTGAATTTTGAAGCTGACGATGCACCGTCGCTCGATGACTGGGTGGAACGTATTTCCGACACCTTCCACAACTCTGTTGAAGCCCATAAAATAGCTGATGTTGAAGTCGGTTCATTCCTTTCCAGCGGAGTTGATTCAAGCTATGTTGCCGCAGTTGCGGATGTTGACAAGACTTTCACCGTAGGATTCGGAAACGATGAGAAATACAACGAGATCGGCTGGGCAAAGAATTTCTCAAAGGCTATCGGCAAGGAGAATACCAGCAAGGTGATCTCTCCCGAAGAATACTGGAACAGCATCTCAATGATACAGTACCACATGGATGAACCGCTTGCCGATCCGTCGGCTGTTGCGCTGTATTTCGTGTGCAATATCGCATCCGACAAGCTGAAAGTCGTTCTTTCGGGCGAGGGCGCTGACGAGATATTCGGCGGCTATAATGTTTACAGCGACCCCAATGGTACGGTTTATGACAGACTCCCACGTTCGGTAAAGCGTGGAGTACGCTATATCGCTGAAAAACTCCCTGCAAAGCGTGGCGTGAACTTCTTCGTCCGCAAGGGCAAGGATGTTGAGGAAAGATTCATCGGCAATGCCTATATGTTCACTCCTGCCGAGAGAAAGGATCTTCTGAAAATAAAAACAGCCGCTCCCGACCCGATGTCCATTACAAAACCTTTCTACAACAGGGTCAGGGGCAAGGACGATGTTACAAAGATGCAGTATCTTGACCTGCACCTCTGGATGGCAGGAGAT
>JAEDMD010000141.1 GCA_016303195.1 Oscillospiraceae bacterium
CCTGCGATACCTCCGCCGACGGCTTTCCTGCCCTGCTCTGTCAGCCGCTTTTCGCCTGTTTCGGTGGTCATATAAGTAAATCCTGTTTCACGGAACGCTTTATCAACGTCATTTGCAATGACCTCATGTCCCTCTGCATTGGGATGAATGTCAAAACTGCCGATGTTGGTGAGCGTTCCTGCTTTTCCCTTGAAATCTGCCGCTACATCAATTACTGTATATCCGCTTGCGGCATTGCCTGAGATAATGCTGTTCAGTTTGCCGATCTTCTCATCCGAAAACTCCGTCACCATCTTAAATTTCTCAAAATATTCGAGCGGATCGTACAAAGTCTGTATGTAAACAGTTCCTTCAGTTCGCTTCAGAAGTTCAGCGGATATTGTCTTGATATTCTCGTCGAATTTCTCCAGTGCCTTGTTCACATCACCATCCATCGTCAGAAAAGATGCCGCCGCTCCGAAAATATCAAGGCTTCCTGTATCAAATGAACCTGAATCGGAAATTCCCAGACTGCCAAGAAGTTCAAGCATAATTCCCAGCAGATCGTTTCCGCCTATCGAAACCACGACAGCATCAGAATCTTTAAGGTCACTGTCCAGTTCGCCGCTTTCTATCTGCTTTATAAGGTCATCGGAAGTATATCCCGAAACTGATTTATTTATCATTATATGACCGCATTCGTTCATCAGCTCCGCTTCATACTTCTCTTTGAGAATATTTGAATATGAACGGCAGTTGTAGTTGTCAGTGGGAGTGTATCCGTCAAGTCCGTAGCCTGCCGCTATGGAATCGCCGAGAAAAAGCATTTTTGGCGGAACATCGGTGTGATGAGGCACTTCTCTTGTCGGTATTTCAGTCATTGCACATGATGAAAAACAAAATAAAATTGAAGCAGTTCCAAGAACTGCGGCGGTTTTTCTGAGCATGGGAAGCTCCTTTCATAAATTATCTATTGCATTTTTATTTATTCGTGATATAATTATTATATACTCATAACCTGTCTTCACAAGATATATCGGTGGCTTTTCGGCAAAATCTGATGATGACTGCGTTAAAATCATTTGAAATGCGTAAGCATTCCTGCATGATCTTGCCTTGCCCTCAACAAAATCCTGCTCGAAGATCCGCTCATCATACTTGTGAAGACAAGTTCATATTTTTGGAGGCGAAAAATGAACAAGATCTACCTCAGTAAAGAAATCTCAAAACATATCGGCAGAGTTTACGGCGATGGCAGTCAGCTATGGCTCACTCAGTCAGGTTCAGGCTGCGAATTCACTTTCAGCGGCACTAAACTGGAATTGCTCCTTAGCTGTGACGACGATTCGATTAAAGAGGATCATTTCCGCAACAAGCCACGTGTTGCTGTAAAAGTAAACGGAAAGATACGCATTAAAAAGGTGATTGAGCAGAAAGACGAATCTTTTACACTCATTGATTCCGAAACTCCCGTAACTGCCAAAATCAGCATTATAAAACTGTCCGAAGCAGCATTTTCTCTTTGCGGTGTCGCTGTTACGGCAAATGGAGAGCTGTCCCCTGTTCCTGAATATGCGAAGCGAATTGAATTCATCGGTGATTCCATAACCTGCGGTTACGGTGTGGATGATTCCAATACTCAGTCGGATTTCTCAGCCGAAGCAGAAAATGCTCTTAAAAGCTATGCCTGCATATGCGCTGATATGCTTGAAACTGAATACAGCCTTTTCTCTTACAGCGGCTATGGTATCATAAGCGGCTGGACTTCCGACGGTGTACGTAATACAAATGAGATACTTCCGCCATATTATGAAAAATTCTGCCGTTCCTATAAAAAAGCAGGTCAGACCGATCTGAACGAGATGAAGTGGGATTTCTCCTCGCAGCATAATGACGTTATCGTGCTGAATATCGGTACAAATGACAACAGCTACTGTATTCATCACAGTGAGGGATATGCTGAATTTGAGGATGAATATGTAAAACTGCTCCATACAGTTCACAAATGTAATCCTGATGCGAAAATAGTTTCTTCTATCGGAATTATCGGCATTACCATGAATGACAGTATTCACAAGGCTGTTCAGCGATTCACTGCCGAAACAGGCGTAAATGTGTACGAATTCACATTCACTCCCCAGAACGGATGGCTCGGATTCGGTTCAAACTGGCACCCGTCCGAGGATACTCACAGATATGCCGCTGAGGAACTTGCGGAATTTATCAAAGAGAAGCATATACTTGATTAAGGCAACACCGCACAGAGATTGTGGTGCAGATGTGCCACAAAGCCGTCAGGCGGTCTTTGTGCGGTGGTGCCTTAAAACTAACGGGCATCTCAATGCCCGTTATTGTTTTTTCTGTATTCAGATGCGGTAAGACCCGTTTTTTGCCTGAACTGACGCATAAAATGGCTTCCTGACGCATAACCGCATTCAATTGCTATGTCGCCTATCTGCCGTTCGGTATTTTCAAGAAGTCGCTTGGCACGTTCTATCCTCGCATTTATGATATCATCCATACAGCTTGTATTGAACGTTTCTCGATAAAGACGCTGAAAATAGCTTTTGCTTATGCCCGACTCCTTTGCGATATCGTCCACATTCCAGTCAAGCTGGGGGGCTTCAAGTATCCTTCTTCTCGCATTCTGAAGCTGAGTATAGCAGTTTCCGCTGTTTACTGCAATAACTTTTGCTTTGTCCGTAGCCTTTGCAATGAGCTTTTCGATCTCTTTTTCGGTCTCCTCAAGATGTCTTCCGCTGAGGAATCCACAGCAGAGGGCAATATCATCCATCGCCACATGAAGGGCATTTCCGAATGTTTCCGCAAGGCTGTGAGATATCATCCTGTTGAAGTCATCTATCACATCCTGCTCGTTTTCCGTATCCGCAGGCATGAGGCAGAGTATCGTCTTGTCACTTGGTCTTGCAAGCAGGAAATTCATATTCTCACTTCGGCGGAGAATATTCGCAATAGCGAAAAGCGGCGAAACTTCGTAGTGTTCCCTGCTGCTCTCATAAGAAAGCACAACTGCCGCACATTGCTGATTTTTCTGAGTGCAGGCTGAAAGGAAGTCGGGAACATTCTCCATCAGTCCCCTCTTGTTGTAAAGTCCCGTCGAGTTGTCAACTGTCAGCAGACTTGCAAAATGCTGTTTCACATATGCTTTGTACATGATGTTCTGGATGTTGTCGATACCATTTGCCACGCAGTCGCACCAGTTCACGTAATATTCATCAAGCAGGAAATCATTGGCGCTGTTGTAGGATGTGCCAAGATAACCGAATATCTGGTCTTTGTGGTGAATTGACGAGATAACATATATCATCGGCTCGTGCGGCAGATCAAAGGACGGCAGGAGTTTATTTATGCTGAAATCACCGCTTGCATAAGTATCGAAGCATTTCTTCTGATAAAGGGTCTGGGTCATTGTATCGGAATATCCCTCTGTCCTGAAACGGTCAGGGGCTTCAAAATCAAAACTCCAGTCACTGCACATACACAATTCAAGAGTATTCCAGTTCGGCAGAAGATATGCAAGCGAAGCCGCCGCCATCATTAATTCGTGGAGAGTGCTGCAGGCAGATATTTTCGTTATCATGTCTGCTGTGATATAATATCGTCTTTCGGCATACATCTGATTATTCCGACGGATACTGCTGAGCAGATAGCGGTTGTCACTGATGTTTCCGTTGGCAGAAGAAACCGAACATCCACAGCTTGTACCAAGACGTATCTTCTGATATTTTATCGTTGGCTTTTTGTATTCATTTCCCAGCTTTTCGAGCATTTTACCTGCCGCTGTATTTCCAAGCTGATAATCACGGCCTGCAACTGTTGTCACAGGAGGAGAATTGAAAAAGCTGTTGTAATTGCCGTCATAGCCTGTAACTGCGATTTTTTCGGGCACTCCGATACCGCAGCTTATCAGCTTGTTGCAAAGCGCAGTCGCCATTTCATCATTGGTACACACTATACCGTCGGGCATTTCAAGTTTTCCCGATGCGATATCCTCAGCGATGCGGCAAGGTATCTCATGCCAGTAATTGCCGTAAAAAAGCGAATTTTCATCATATTCCAGTCCTGCGGCTTTCATTGCATCACAGAAACCCATAAGTCTTTCCTCGGAGGATATCTCGCCTTTTATGCCTGTGATGCAGTATAATTTCCGACATCCGTGAACGTTTATGAGATGCTCTGTCAGAAGCCTGATATACTGCCGCTGTTCGGGAAATATACAATCGAAATCCTCACAGCCGTATTCAAGGACGATAACAGGCATAGACCGCCGTCTCAGCATATCAAGTATTTTGTCACGGACAGCATCATGGAGAAATCTTCCTGCCGCATAGATTATTCCGTCAAGGTCTGCATATTCACAGAGAGTGTATATATTTTCCAATCCCACAGCATAGTTGTCGTTGGCATTCTCTCCGAGAAAATTAAGCATTCCCGTTATGAGAACGGTATCATAGCCGTATTCACCGAGAGTTTCGGAAATACCGCAAAGAAGCTCATTATCCATCGGAGGGAACACGTGTGGCATGATAACACCTATTCTTCCTTTTGCCTGCATAAGATCCCTCCCTGAAATATTTTTTGTGGTTGTCTGTAATATATTATACAATAATTTTTAAATTAAGTCAACATAAAACGGCGGTACATTTCTGCACCGCCGCTGTAATAATTCAATTATTTTTCAGGAAGCTCAGTTATTATCTGGAGACAATATTTCTGGATTGCAAGGGCATCCTTATTTGTAATGCCGTTGCCTGTTTCGCTTACGTCGCCATTGCGCTTGCCCTGTAATGTGATTCTCTGATCGCTTGTACCGTCAGAACCGAATACGCCCGGATTTGCGATTGACTGCATGATGATTACTGCATCGGCAAGGCTTACCTGTCCGTCACAGTTTGCATCACCCCATACGATATCGCTCTGAACGTCTGAAACGGTAGTTGTTGTCTCGGTTACAGGCTCTGAAACTGTTGTGGTGGTAGTCTCGGTTGTCGGAGCTTCGGTAGTTGTAGTCGTTGTAGTAGTGGTTGTTGTGGTTTCCTCAGTTGTAGTAGTTGTGGTGGTTGTTGTCGTGGTCGTAGTTGTGGTTGTTGTTTCTATCTCAGGCTCTTTAACGAATACAGTGTAGTTGATAACATTTCCTGTCATTCCGTTTGTACCGAGAGTTACCTTTTCGCCTGCTTCAAATGTCTTTTTGTATGCCACAAAATCAACATCGTTGCTGGACTTTGCTGTAAGGTCAGTTCTTGTGTAGCTTCCGAGCCATGAAGGAACTGAATGTGTAGCTTCTTCACGTGTATCTACCAGTACATATACATCTGTCTTTGTGTCAACTGTGAATTCAGCAAGGTCTGCATTGGTATTCTTGGAATTGCAGGCTGACATGATGTACTCGCAGTTTTCAAGCTCAGGAGCAAGTGCTGTATAAGTGAAATCTCTGTCACCATAGATCGGGCCGCCTGTCTTGTTGGAATCCATTAATTTCCAGCTGAGGAAGTTTGCGGAATC
>JAEDMD010000142.1 GCA_016303195.1 Oscillospiraceae bacterium
AAAAAGCCCCTGACATGGTTCTCCATACAAAGTAAAATTTATAATTTACTTGGAGAGCCTGTCAGGGGCTTGATTTATTCTTTTGCTTTCAATATATTTTTATTTCTTTAAAAGTTTTTCCTGTATTGCAAGAGCATCCTTAGGTGTAATGCCGTCGCCTGTGTTATGGATATCGGCATTATAGCGTCCTTTTTCTGTGATGTGGTATTTCTCAGGGTTAACATATGACTGCATGATTATTACTGCATCCGCCATAGTAAGATTTCCGTCAACATTTGCATCGCCCGAACGCTCTTTTTCAAGATCTGCGGAATACTTCGCAGATGCGCTCTGCTCGGAGTTCACTACTCTTTCAACATAAAGGATAGCCATGAGCATATCATATCTCTGTCCTATCCTTCCGTCAGGATGGAAGTCGCAGAGAGTTTCGATACGCTTTACAACGTCCGCAGGTATTTCTGTATCTCCGAATTCACCTGTATCAAGATAGTTGAAGTATGAAGCGGCATAATCTGCGTCGAGAGTTTCAATGATACCGTTTCCATCAACATCAGGCGGAGCGGCTTCACCATTGCCGATGGCATCAATGAACTGCTGATAGAATTTTTCCTGTGTCTCAACTCTGTATGGACTGTCCTCGGCATCCTTATCGTCATATAATCCGTATTCATAGCAGATAGCATAAGAGCCATCAGGGAAAAGTGTATTAAGGTAGATCGCAGTTGCATATCTGTCATCAACATTTCCGTTTTCGTCGGTAGCTTCCTTGACTGCCTGATCATGGATATACGAGCTTATAAATGATCTTACCATATCAAGATCGCCGTCGTCACCGCTTTCGCCGTTTTCGTTGAAATCGCAGTTCTTCTGAAGATTCTCATAAACATCCTTCGGGAGTTTGCTTTCCTCGGCAGTTCTTCCGAATACTCTGTCGCCGTGGTACAGTTCGAGAATACGATAATCCTGAGCATCTATGACATTATCAGAATTCAGATCGGGTGTAGAGAGTTTGCCAGCCTTGATATCTTCAATGAACTGCTGTGCCTTGGCTTGATTGTCCATGAATTCCTTTTCGTATTCATCAAGGGTCTTATCCGGTTTGTCAATGCCCATATAATAGCGGTAATTTCTGACAAGACCGCCGATGTAGTAATACTCAGCATTTCCATGGAATTTTTCGTAGTAGCTGTCTTCTGAGTATTCGGGAAGTATCGGCGCTGTACGGAACAGGCAGTCGAGGAGAGATGAAGCAGATATTGCGTCTATTCCGCTGTTTCGCTCACGCTGTACGATCGTAGCAGCCTTTGCTCTTGCTTCGGTCTCCTCATCAAGAACTATTCTCTTATCAGGTGAGCATTCCATCTCATAGAGACCCGTTTCGGGATCCTGTCTGCGTATCCACGGATTGCCTTCATCAAATATATAAAGGTCGGCAACATCTCCGATGTCGAATACACCATCGCCGTTAATATCAGGATTGATCATTCCATCATCTATCATTTTTTCAAGGAAAAGATAGTCAACGCTGAGGAAAACGCATCTGTCACCAAGTACTGAAACAAAGCTCGAACCATAGCTGTAATTGCCTGAACTGCCTCTTGACGGCAGTCCGAGAGTTTTGTCATATTCCTCATATGTGGACTGTGCAAAAATTACAGGGTCAATATCGCAGTTAAAGAGATAATGGTAGTAAGGTGTATATGATTCAGTAGTTTCAATAACACCATTATCGTTGATATCAAGAAGTGCTTCGATCTTTGAATGGATCGCTTCACCGAGATGATCGTCCTCGGAATTATCGGGTGTGAAGCGTGATATGAGGTAGCAGTCAAAATTATCGAATACACCATCGGAGTTGACATCGAGGTCAAGACCCTTTTCATTGATGGTCTTTACGTAATTCTCCTCATTTCTGAGATTTGTCTCATCAAGAGTGTGAGGGATATTTCTGACATTGTAATTTTCTGCGGCATACGGAATTACGGGAGTAACTTTCGAGGCAGTCAGCATAGCTGCTGCGAAAGCTGCAAATCTTTTCATAATATAAACGCTCCTTTCATCGTTTTCATCAGGGGATAGATTTATAGTTGTTGTAACGGTCGGAACAGTCTGAGACAAGGTCACAGAAGTTGTAACAGCCTGAGAAACAGTGGTATTCTGCATTGCAGTCTCAGGTGCAGAAATAACAGTGGAAGCTGCTTCTGAAGCAGAAATGCTGTCAACTGAAACTTTTGCAGTGGATGCTGTTTTTACGGAAGTTACGGATACAGTCTGTGCAGATGAAGCAGTGATAACTGCGGAACTTGTCTCTGTTCCTTTGGATACTGAGGTTTGTGACTTATCAGTCTGAACTGCTGATACAGTTGTGGTTGTTGTGGGAATATCATTATGCGCTGAAACTGTTACAGAAGTCTCTGCCTCTGAAACTATGATATTCTCATCATTATCATGTTCTCGCTGAGGCTTGCTGATACCGTGTTTATGTATCCCGAAAGCAAGAGCGCCTGCAAAACAAAGTGAAAGTGCAGCAGCGCCGCTGCGTTTCCATATATACATACGGTGTCGGTCTTTGGCAAGCTGTTCATCCCTGCGCCGCATAACGGTTCTGGAAACTTCTTCATAGTCCCGCATAAGTTATTCCCTCCTTTTCCAGCTCTGTTTTAAGAGCTTTTTTTGCCTGATACAGCAGATTCGTTATCTGTCGGCTTGTTTTCCGCATAATAGCGGCAGTCTCCGTATTAGTGAAATTCTCGAAATATATCAGGCATATGACCTGACGGTATTCGGTTTTCAGTTTATGTACGGCCTTATGCACTGCAATGCTTTGCTCCTCTCTGCAAAAATACTCCTCTATATCCTCGGCGCTTGAGATCTCAGTACATTCATCTATTGATGCGGTACGGTGTCGGCTTTGTTTTCGGATGTAGTCGATTGCAATATTTCTTCCGATGGTATAAAGCTATGTTTTGAAGGAGCTTTTCGGCTTATATTTAGGCTTTTTATAAGCGAGCCTGTAAAAAGTCTCCTCCATGATCTCCTCTGCGTCGTGTATATTATTAGTAAAGCTGTTGAGGTAAAGTGTAAGTCCGTCTTTATAGATACGGATGATCTCCGTCAATGCGGAATCGTCTCCCTCCAGATAACGGCCGTAGCTACTTGCGCCATTATCCATTGATCGGCTCCTTTCCCGAGAATTTTGCCTTTCACTTATTAAACGAAACAAAAACTCAAATGTCTTAGAAAAATCCGAAAAAATTATTTGTCCCCGAAAACAGCCAATTGTCCGTATTTGTCACGGTATTGTCTTGGTGTCATGCCGTTCTCTTTTCTGAAAACGCTGATGAATGCGCTCTGGGACGAAAATCCCAGTGCAAAGGATATCTCCGAACTGCTGTGTTCCGTATATTTAAGGAGATTTTCAGCAGTATCTATCCTTGCACGGGTGACGAAATGCTTTATAGTAGTACCTGTTTCCTTAGCGAACAATTTTGAAAGATAGCTCTGGTTCAGCCCTACATTTTCCGCCAGCGATCTGACTGACAGATCTTCATGGAGATGGTCATATATATAATCTATACATTTTCTGATGTGCAGAGATATAATATTATTCTTTCGCAGGTCATGCATCCTCTGTGCATAGTCCACACGCATTTCCGCAAAGATATCCAGCATTTCCTCACAGTCGTTGCAGACATCTGCACGGCGGATATAGATATCACCGAGAGTGTATGCTTCGTCATGGCTCATACCGCCCTCAACGCATACTCTTGCAATAACTGCGACAGAGACTATCAGGTGATAGCGTATATTCCGCACAGGGTCATCAGAAAGCTGACCTTTTCCATCGGTGAAGTGAGGACGTGACTTTTCAAAACTGGTGCGTACAGCCTCAACATCGCCCTGCTGGATGGACATATATCTCGACATTTCCCAGTTGAATGAGGAGCGTGTGAAACCGTTCATTTTCTGGACGTAAAGTCTGTAATTGAGTTCCTTTCCCGTATTCATATTTTCCTCCGTTTTTTGCGATATGGTCATAATTTGCTGTAATTCGATTATACCACATTTTTGATAAAAAAACAATGTTTCTGATATATTTCAGATCATTATGAGAGTATAATTCAATCAAAGAAAACATGAAAAAGACAAAAAGGAGGAGTACATATGAAAAATACAAAAGATATGACTCAGGGAAACACAGCGAAAATAATTTTCAGCTTTTTCCTTCCGATGCTTATGACGAATCTGCTTCAGCAGGTCTACAATTTCGCTGATACGGCGATCGTCGGAAAAGGACTCGGCGACAACGCTCTTGCGGCTGTCGGAAATATGTCATCGCTTACTTTCCTGATAATCGGATTCTCAATGGGCATGGCAAACGGTTTTTCAGTCATCATTTCCCAGAATTACGGCGCAAAGGACATCAAGGCGCTGAAAAAAGCCTTTGCCGCATCCATAAAACTCGCCGTGCTGATATCGGCATTTCTCACAGCAGTCAGCTTGCTGTTCCTCAGAAAGATAATGATACTCATGCAGACCTCCGATATCATAATCGAAGCCAGTCTCAGCTACGGATATATCATTTTCGGCGGACTTACAGCAACTATCGCATATAACATGAGCGCCTGCATACTGAGAGCCCTCGGCGACAGCAAAACACCATTCAGAGCTATTATCGTTTCGTCGGTTGTAAATATCATCCTTGACTGCGTGTGCATTTTCGGACTGCATACAGGAGTTGAGGGTGCGGCAGCCGCAACTATTGCCGCAACATTTTTCTCCGCAGGTATCTGCTTTGACAAGATAAGAAAGATAGATGAGCTTAGACTCTCCCGTGATGATCTCCGCACACCGCCTGCAATGTACGCACTTCTGCTGAAAAACGGACTTCCTATGGCGCTTATGAATTCTATAACTGCTGTCGGATGCATAGTTGTGCAGTATTTCGTCAACGGACTCGGAGTCGCCTACACTTCGGCATATTCCGCTTGCAGCCGCTATCTTAATATGTTCATGCTCCCCGGAGTTACAGCAGGATACACCATTTCAGCATTTACGGGACAGAACTTCGGAGCAGGCAGATTTGACCGCATAAAGGAGGGAATGAGTGTATGTATAAAAATCGCATTGACCGCATACATCCTTCTCGGCTCGGTAATGATATTCTTCCCACGGGCACTTGCATCTGTAATGCTCAACGGAAACGAAACTATCTCACTTGCAGAAAAATTCCTGCCGATATGCGGAATAATGCTGTTTGCCGTTGATCTGCTGTTCGTATTCAGAAATTGCGTACAGGGCATGGGATTTCCAATGATACCTATGATATCAGGAATTCTTGAAATGGCACTTAGAATATCCATTATCGTTTTCCTCATTGGCGGAATAGGCTTCAAGGCAACGGCATTCGCTGAATCAAGTGCATGGACAGGCGCACTTATAATGAATATGTCTGCATATTTCTTCCTGATAAGAAAGTACACAAAGAAAAATGCAG
>JAEDMD010000143.1 GCA_016303195.1 Oscillospiraceae bacterium
TTATTTTTTGAGGGTTAGTGTCCAAGATCATTGACAAGTGTACACTGTTGCCCTGTAATATTTACAATCAGCTCTTGCAATTTCAGCAATACTATGATATAATTAATCTTGATATGATTTGCCAAAGGCAGAAATGGAGATAGTTATGTTAAAGAAAAGAATTTTCAGCGTTGTTGCCTCTGCTTCAGCACTTGCTTATATGGCAGGCACTAACGCAATGTCAGTTTTCGCAGAAGAAGAAACTCAGGCCGCTACTGCTGCAGCAGCACCTCAGATGACACCAACAGGCTCACTTGTAAGTATGTTCCTCCCTATGGTCATACTCTTTGCACTGCTCTACTTCATCGCTATCAGACCGCAGAAAAAGCGAGATCAGGAAATGAAGGATATGCAGGCAAATATCCAGATCGGCGATGAGATCGTTACAGGAGGCGGTATCGTTGGTATGGTAGTAAGCATCGGCGATGATACAGTAGTTATCGAAACAGGTGGTGCAAAGCACAAGCTCAGAATAAAGAACTGGGCTATCACCGAGAATGTTTCCGCCGCAGAACGTGCAAAAGCCGCAAAGCCTGCAAAGAAATCCGCTATTGAAACATCCGCAGTAATTGATGACGCAGTAAAGACATCCAAAAAGAAGAAGAATACAGAAGAATAATAACCAAAACCTCCGCATAGAATGGATAAAGTCATTCTTACGGAGGTTTTTTCATGGGTAAACGCAGTTCATCGGTATGGAGCGGAAAAGCAGTCAGCATGATAATATCCGCATTGCTCGGACTTGGCATAGCAGTCGGATGTACGGCATTTTTTTCTGTACTGATACGCTTTCTGCTGAAAGATATGGGGCTTGCAAGGGTATTGGTCTCCGCTTCGCTCATTGCAGGGGCTTTCTCAGGCTCATACATCGGCGGAAAATATCACAGGCACAAAGGTCTGCTCATAGGCGCTCTCTGCGGAACAGCCATGTTTGCGGTGCTGTCAGCCATCGGTCTTGTCACGGGCGGTCACACAGCAGGCATAGGAAAACTCCTCCTGCTTGCCGTTTCGGGCATGGCGGGAGGAGTATACGGTGTGAATTCAAAAAGGCCAAAGAACTTTACTGAATAAAAACTCTGATCGCAGGGATGTCCATTGGGCATCCTCCGATGTGTCAAAAACCATGACATTTGTTCTGAAATTAGCGGACGACCAATGGTCGTCCCTACATAATCAAACTTTGAATAGCCGAATTGCAGGGATGTCCATTGGTCATCCTCATTTTTTAATATTATGAATTACTTCAATAATTTCCCGATGTATCTTCCATCAGCTTGAATTCTATCTTGTAATAGCTTATCTCGCCGTCTTTCAGGTGGGCACAGGTAGCCTTTACAGTATCGCCTGCGCCATGACTTCCGCTGATAGTATTATAAAGCTCGTCATAGGTCGATACAGGTGTTCCGTCTATCTCGGTTATGAAATCGCCTTCTTTAAGGTCGGTTTTGGCAATATCGCAATCTTTGTCGATCTTTGAGATATAAACGCCCTTGAAATTCTCAGGAAGCTCTGTCTTTATCTCATCCTCTATCATCTTGCGCTTTGAAGCTGTGGACATATCAATAAGTGTGATGCCTATGCGGAAACGTCCGCCGATAAAGCCGTTATTGATAAGCTCCTCGATTATAGGCTTTGCTTCGTTGATAGATATGGCAAATCCCAGACCCTCAAAACTGGAGCTTACATATTTTGAGGAAGTGATACCGATGACCTGACCGTACATATTTACAAGCGCACCGCCTGAGTTTCCGGGGCTTATATCGGCATTTGTCTGGAGACAGTCCATCTCAAAGCCTGTGGAGTCGCTTCTTATTTTACGGTTTACGGCTGAAATGATACCGTTTGTAACAGTGCTGGCGAGGTTTGCAGGGTTTCCGACAGCAATTACAGGCTCTCCTACTACTGCTTCATCAGAATCGCCCAGAACCGCAGGAACGAGATTTTTTGCGCTTACCTTTACAACTGCGAGATCTGTCTTAGCATCTCTGCCGACTATCTCAGCGCTGTATGAATCCCCGTCGATGTTCTTGATGGTATGATAGCCGTCGGATTCAAGTACATGGGCATTTGTAGCAATATATCCATCATCGGAAAGAACTACGCCCGAACCTGTTCCCACAAGGTCTTTATGGGCAGGGTCGCTGTATGTGTATATCTCCACAATTGACGGTCTTACAAGTTCGGCAACGCCCTCGGTGGTGTATCTGCCGTTCTCGTCCTTGTAGCTTTCGATATCCTTGGCGCTTTCGGGCTTTTTCTCGCTGTACAGGACTACATTGCCTGTACTTCTGAAATTTTTCAGCGCCTTACTGCTGTTGGATATATCATAAACCATGCCGATGATACCGATTATCACGCATCCTGCAATAAGAGCGGCTATCAGTTTCAGACCGAGAGTTTCATTTTCAACAGGCTTTTTTTCAGGCTCACTGAACATTTCCATCATTTCCGAAAACTGCGGAGGCTGAGGCTGTTGCTGTGTCTGAGGCTGTTCGGGAGGGATATGCGCTCTGCGGTCATATCCTTCAAAGCCGATGGGTTCATACATGAACTTATCATAAACAGGTCTTCTTGCGGTCTGCTGAGGCGGCGGAGGAACTGTCCCTCCTGTCGGCTGTGCGCTGTTATATTGGCTTCCTGCGGAATTTGCGTCAGGCGGAGGTGCGAACTGTCCGTTCATCGGGGCATTATTCTGCAATGGCGGAACTGCTGACGGCTGAGGCGGAACAGATGGCTGTGCATCAGCGTTCTGCTGATTTTCCGCAGCCGTGTTATTTTCATTACGGAGCGGTGCAGTTTCCGTATGGGTAACAGTTTCCTTTTCAGGCTGAGGAGCGGCAGGCTGTGCTGTGTTATCAGCGGTTGTCCCGCTCTGCTCAGGTAAATTGTCTCTTTCTTCCATATATTATCCTTTCTTGATGCTGTTTCTCTTTTCGGGAATTTCCACAAGGAACTCGGTATACTCGCCGTGGACGCTCTTTACAACGATATGTCCGTCATGGAGATGAACTATCTTGCGTGAGATGGAAAGTCCCAGACCGAGACCTGTTGTATCCTTGCCTCTTGATGAATCTGTCTTATAGAATCTGTCGAAAACTTTAGTAATTTCGTCATTTGTCAGACCTTCGCCTGTATTTTTGATGCCAATGGTGACTATACCGTCCAGCTTTTCAAAGCGGAAAGTAAGTGTGCCTCTGTCGTTGATGAATTTGACTGCATTTTCCACCAGATTATAAATTACCTGCTGAATAAGGTCAGCATCCACTTCCGCATCAATGCGTCCGCTTCCGAGGCCTTCAACTTCAAGGTGCTTGGCATCTATCTTCTTCTCGAACATGAGAACGGTCTGGATAACGAGGTCAGTGATGTTCGTATCCTTGAAATTAGGCGAAAGAGTGCCGTTCTCGAATCTTGACATATTGAGCATGGAGCTGATGAGTATTTTCAGTCGCTTTATCTCCTTTGAAACAAGAACGAGGTATTCATTCTGCCTGTTTTTCGGGATAGTACCGTCAAGGATACCGTCAACGAAACCGCCTATGGTAGTCATAGGAGTTCTCAGCTCATGTGAAACATTTGAGATAAATGTCTTTGAAGTTTCCTCGCTGTTGGCAACATTTGCGGCAATGGCATTGACGTATTCGGCGATCTCCTTTGAGGGAGTGGGGGCATCAGTCCTGATAGTCTCCGAGAAATCGCCCTTTGCGTACATTTCCGATATTCTCATGAAGTCATACTCAAAGTTTGACTGCCTGCGTATCCTGCGTTTCAGGAGGAGATAGGAAATTATACATCCTACAATTCCTGCCGCAAAGTAGAGTATTGTACATTTGAAGGTAAATTTGTTTATATCGTCGGAATCCTCATAAACCGCCGCATACTGCGGAGAGGGAACAGATTCATTCTGACCCGACACAAAGAACTGCGTAGCATAGAGAATATACGGCTCATTCCGTGAAACATGGCCGTTATCGAAGTCAAGGTAATCCTTGCTGTCGAGGGAAGTCATCATTTCCGAAGACATAGTTTCCGTTTCGGAGATGTCCTCACCGATATCGCCATGAATCTCATTTTTGGAAACGTATCGCCTGCCGTTCCCGTCATAGATATAGATGCTCACATTCCCGTCATCGGAAAAACGGCTGTAAAGCGACATCATAACGACAGATCTGGGATCGCCTGAACGGTAGTATTCATCCTTATAGCAGGATATGAACACATCACCGTAATTTTTAAGCTGTTGCAGTTTAGCGTTCTTATACACTGACGAACTCAGTGAGATAACCAGTACACCAAGCGAGACGACAAGCGAAACTATGATGAACATAGCGGTTATCATCAGCTTATGGTACGAGCTTTTAAATTCATTCAACTCCATTCACCTCTTGCCATTATACAAAACAAGGGGACATAAAAGTCCCCTCAGAGCCTGTTGATAATGACTATCCCCTTTTTTGCAGTACTGCAAGGGGATGTCCCATAGCAGACCTGTAAATTATTCTTCCTCGTCGGCTTCAAACTTATAGCCAACGCCCCATACGGTTTTGAGAGCCCATTTTTCGGAAACTCCCTCCAGCTTTTCACGCAGGCGCTTGATATGAACGTCGATAGTACGTGAATCGCCGTAATATTCAAATCCCCACACCTCATCCAGAAGCTGGTCACGTGTATAAACTCTGTTCGGATTTGAAGCGAGGTAATACAGAAGTTCCAGTTCCTTAGGCGGAGTATCTATTATCTTGCCATTGACTTTCAGTTCATAGCTGTCCATATTTACGGAGAGCTTATCGTAATGGACTTCCTTCTGCTCAGGCTCGGAAACACCTGTACCAACTCGTCTTGTGACAGCATTGATACGTGCGATGACCTCCTTTGCGTCGAAAGGCTTTACGATATAATCATCAGCACCGAGTTCAAGGCCGATGACCTTGTCGATAGTCTCGCCCTTAGCGGTTATCATAATGATCGGGACATTTGAGATCTTTCTGATCTCACGGCAAACCTGCCAGCCGTCCTTACCGGGGAGCATGATATCGAGCAGGACCATATCAGGAGAGAGGGCTTTGAACTTTACAACAGCGTCATCGCCGTCATGGCAGAGAAGAACGCTGTAACCGTCTTTTTCCAGATAGAGTCTGAGAAGATCGCATATATTTTTATCATCATCAACGATGAGTACCTTTAATCCTTTGTCATTTGTCATATACATCTGCCTTCTTTCTGCACATAGTAATTATTACTTTTATTATAACGCAAAATGAAGAAAATGTCAATAAAAAATGAACAAATTTACACAGCAACAACATTTACTTTTTTGTGGTAAGACATAGTTATTGCGAAACGTCCGTAAAGCATCGCTGCGCTTGCTTTACTACTTTGTCAGGGGGACGCT
>JAEDMD010000144.1 GCA_016303195.1 Oscillospiraceae bacterium
TGACCTGACTTTCACATTCAGCATCGAAATACTGGGCTATGAACGTGCCTGCTCTGCTCCCGTGACGTTTTTCGGAACTGCCTACGCTTCCAAAAACTGCATCCTCTATGGCAGTGAAAGCTCCGTCAAAACTTTTGTCAGCGGTGATAATAATGTCGAAACTCCGCCGATGGATGAACTTCCCACCGCAAGCATCTCCGTCCTTGAACCTGTTGTCCTTGAAACGAAGATATGCCGAAGCTGTCCGTGTATGTCCGATCCTGTGCCTGCGGAACAGCGTGATATCCACGTAACTCTCGGTCTTTTCTCGGTGGCGGAGCTGTCAAGGCCTGTGACGATGCTGGTCAGAACAAGAGATTACACCATCCCGAAAAAGGAATGCTGTACCGATGCGGATTCCCCATGTGAGGTGTTCGGAAAGCTGAAATTCCCTGAGGAGGAGTTTTCTCCCACGGCGCTGCTTGAAAACTGCGAATGTGAGGGACTTGACGAAGCCATAAGCTGACCATGAGATACCGCAGACGAAAGAGAAAAGCCATCGGTACATATATCGGCATTTTCGCCTTGTCTGCGGTCATTTTCCTCATCGTGGCACTGGCTGTCAGGGCAGACAGGGCTGTTCGTCCGATAGCAAAAATGCAGGCTCAGCATTTCGCCGAGGTCAGCGCCGTTACCATTATGGAGAAAGCGGCTGAGGATTATCTGAAAGAAAATGAACTGCAATACAGTGATTTTGCGGCAGTTCTCTATGACGAAAACGGCAGGGCTGTGTCTGTCGAAACTCTGCCGTACAGCATAAATAAGGCGCAGTCGGAGCTTGGACTGAAGATAAATCGGGAACTTTCGGAGATAAAACATCTCAGCGACAGGATACCTTTCGGCTCGCTGACGGGTTCGTATCTGCTGGCAGGAAAAGGGCCGTCATTGAAGATACGCATTTGTCCTGTGGGGAAAGCTGAGGTGGAGATAAGGAGCGATATGGAATCGGCAGGTATCAATCAGACCCGTCACAGGATATCGGCGGTGGTTACGGTGGAAATGTCATCATCACTGCCGCTTTACAGTTTTGAGAGTGAGGTGAAGTCGGAGTTTTTGCTGGCGGAGACGGTGATGATCGGGGATGTGCCGAATTTTGCGATAAGATAAAACAAAAAAGAAAAAGACAATAAAAAAAGCGCCGCAGGCGCACGCTGGGTTTCCAAAGGGATCACATCCCTTTGGCAGGTGGGGGTAAGGGGGAGGGCAGCGCCCTCCCTGAGAAGTAGAACATCGAGCGAAGCTGCGATGTTCGGCTGGTCTGCACTTGTTTCCTTCGGCTTGACCCCGGAATATGCGGCTTCGCCGCTTTTTTCTTTTTTTATTTTATTTTTTTATTCTTTATTTTCAAAATATTCTATCAGCGCTTTTGCCTTTTCTTCACTGATATTGAACTGCAATCCGTAATCTACCAGATTTGTTCTCACATATCCCGTCGGATATACCGTAATTCCCATATTATACCTTCCCATGATCGGCATATCCCAGCCAATATGCAGTATAAAATCATCATTTGTGCGCTGACCGTTTCTCTTTGGCATATAAAGCGAATCATTATTTTCCGAACGCTCAAGTATCTCAATATCCCTGTCGCCGAACAGCGTATCCCATATTATCTCCTGTTCAGGCTCGAATTTCAGCGTTCTTGACGGATCGAACCTGTCTGCATATATGCCCGAAAATGTAATCTGTTTATCAAGTTCCATGCCGTCAATAAGCTCGCCTATGGTTGCAGGCAGATATTTCGGATTGCGGAATACCTGATAATTGTTGCTTCCGCTGTACTGCAATGCAACTGCCGCTTCATCGGCAAATCCGTTCATTGAATAAACTGTGCCTGTCTTTTCTTCATCTTTTACGCTGACTGTCACATTATCGCTGATTTTTTCCCCTATCTTGTCCTTGTTCACGTTTGTTGCCGTCATCCAGTATTCGATGCCGTTCATGGTGAATGTGCTGAAATATTTCTCCTCTGTGAAATCAATGGGGTCATAGCTTACAAGCGGAATGTCCTTGTCCTTTGGCGGAATAGGGATATTTCCCATTCCGAGGAGGCTTTTCTGGATGTTCAGAGAATCCATTCCTGTCAGTCCGTCTTTGTCAGTGTCGCCGTTTGCCGTTCCCTGTGCGGTTATGCCGCTTTCTGCGCTCGGTCCGTATTTGTCGGGATTTGCGATCGACTGCATTATCATTACAGAATCGGAAAGGTCAACATAGCCGTCAATATTCGCATCTCCTGCTGTTCCGTCCAACAGGACAGGCTCGGTGCAGTAGTAATAGGTATACTGCAACATTCCTAATTCTGTCATGATCCAGAACGGCTTGACCGATTCGCCGTTATCGTTCAAACGGCTGATAAAATCGTACAGCTTGTCATAACCGCCTGTATAACTGAAATCCAGCCCGTTATCCGATGGCTGACGTTCCAGTTCGGGATATTTTGCAAGTATCTCATCAACATCTGCACCCTCATCAAATTCCATGCCGTAAAACTGAATACCGTTTATATCTTCATATATCTGGTATTTCATTTCTATCGCCGTAACATCAGGACAAGCCTTTATCAGGTCTAAGGCGGCATTATACGCCTGTTCCGAAACTGCATTTATCAGCTCATAGTCATTTCCGTTTTTCTGAATTACAGGCATTATCAGTCCCGCACCTTCAACTTCCGCTTTGATATCGTCATAGGGAAGCTCTTTTCCCGTTTTCATCCTGATGGATGTTATTATTTTGCTGACATGGATATTGTGTATCTTGTTGTCAGGGGTAACAGTCGGTATCCGCCTGTTGCAGCCACGTATCGGCAGAAGAACAGGCTGTTTTCCGCCCAGCCATTTAAAATCTTCGCCTGAAATTAAGCCTGCGGCTTCTTCAAGGGTAAGTCTGTTCGTGCTTATGACAGTTTCTCTGCCGTCTTCCATATAGGAAACCTCTATTATTTCCGCATTGGCGATATTTCCGATGGGGACAGCCGCTGTCATCATTGCCGACATTAGAAATGCCATAAATCTTTTAGTTTTTTTCATAAGATCAACTCCTTTTAAGGTGATTGTTTTTGCCTTTCACTTATTAGTAACCTTTCAGGAGCGATTGTCTCAGCGGAAAATGAAAAATTTATATTTTAACTTATTTGCATAAACAAAGGGACGATCAATGACCGTCCCGTAAGTTCTTATTCTACTGTAACGCTCTTTGCAAGGTTTCTCGGCTTGTCTACATCGTAGCCCTTTGCAACTGATACATAATAGCCCAGAAGCTGGAGCGGGATAACTGACAGGCTTCCTGCGAAATGAGGGTCTGTCTGTGGGATGTATACTGTGAAATCTGCAAGATCTTCAATGCTGTAATTGCCGTATGTGGTAAGTCCCATAAGTGATGCACCACGGCTCTTTACCTCTACCATGTTGCTTACAGTCTTTTCGTAAAGATCGGGCTGTGTGAGAACACCGATAACTGTGATGCCCTCCTCGATAAGGCTGATAGGGCCGTGCTTCAGCTCGCCTGCTGCGTATGCTTCGGAATGAATGTAGCTGATCTCCTTCATCTTCAGGCTTCCCTCAAGAGAGATAGCGTAGTCAACGCCACGGCCGATGAAGAATGCATCCTTAGCGCCTGCCAGCTTGTTTGCGTACCACTGGATGCGCTCCTTGTCTTCGAGTATCTTCTCGATCTTCTCAGGGAGAGTATAGATCTCGTTGATAAGCTCGTTATACTTCTCATCGTCCATCTCGCCTCTTGCCTTTGCAAATCCTACTGCAAGCAGGTATGCGGCGATAAGCTGTGTGCTGTATGCCTTTGTAGTTGCAACAGATATCTCAGGGCCTGCAAGTGTATAGAATACATTGTCAGCTTCACGTGCGATGGATGAACCAACAACATTGACGATACCAAGTGTCATGATGCCCTTTTCCTTAGCTTCACGGAGAGCGGCAAGGCTGTCAGCGGTTTCGCCTGACTGGCTGATGATGATAACGAGGCTGTCCTTTACAAGGTGCATCTTTCTGTATCTGAACTCTGATGCAAGCTCAACTCTTACAGGGATCGTCGTGAAGTCCTCGATAACGTACTGTGCAGCCATTCCGACATGATATGCAGAACCGCAGGCAACGATGTAGATCTGTGATATCTTCTGCATTTCCTCGTCGGTAAGTCCGATATCGCTGAAATCTATCTTTCCGTCCTTGACAACGGAATTGATGGTATCTCTTACGACCTTTGGCTGTTCGTGGATCTCCTTGAGCATGAAATGCTCATAACCGCCCTTTTCAGCAGCTTCTGCATCCCACTTGATCTCGGTAAGTTCCTTCTTGATCTCCTCACGGTCGATGTTGTAGAAAGTAACTGCGCCCTTTTCCAGCTTAGCTATCTCATTATTGCCGATATAGTAAACATTTCTTGTATATTTCAGAATAGCGGGAACGTCGGAAGCAACGTATGTCTCGCCGCCTGTGATACCGATTATCATAGGGCTTTCCTTACGTGCTGTGTAGATCTCGCCGGGATAGTCCTTGAACATTACACAGAGAGCGTATGAACCTCTGATCCTTATCATTGCTCTTGCGATAGAATCAACAGGGCCGAGGTTGTACTTCTTGTAGTAGTAATCTATGAGCTTAACAGCAACTTCTGTATCTGTCTGGGAAGTGAATGTGTAATTGCTCTTTGTGAGCTTTTCACGAAGCTCCTGATAGTTCTCGATGATACCGTTGTGAACAGCGATAACATTCTCATCGTCGCTTGCATGAGGGTGAGCATTCACAACAGACGGTTCGCCGTGAGTAGCCCATCTGGTATGACCGATACCGCAGCTTCCCTTTACAGCTTCGCCGTTGTTGGTCATCTTTTTAAGCTCGTTGAGCTTACCCATAGCCTTAACGACTTCGGTTTCCTTGTCTCCGTCACGAACAGCGATTCCTGCTGAGTCGTATCCTCTGTATTCCAGCTTTGAAAGTCCGTCAAGCAGTATCGGTGCTGCCTGAGCCGCACCTGTAAAGCCTACTATTCCACACATAAAATGATCCTCCATTATTATACTTTGTAAACATTATTCTAAACGTGATGAACCAGCATCATTTTTTTATTATATACTATAATGCGCTGTTTGTCAAGTTTATGGCAGTCTTATTTTACGGAAAACGATTAAATAATTATGTTGTCTTACCCTTATTTCATCATATCAGTGATTATTGTTCTGATTCTGTGACGGCTGTGATATCTGTACTTTTTCGATCTTGTTGTAAAGATAGGTATCCTGTGATAAGTCCAGCTTGAAACTGTTGGGTTTCTTGTAATCTGACGCACCTGTCTGACGGTGTACCGATCTCATGGATGATACCATGACCATTGTTGCGATACCGCCGATAACAAGCCCGATAACAATG
>JAEDMD010000145.1 GCA_016303195.1 Oscillospiraceae bacterium
TCGAACGGAAAACTTTTATGGCGCACTCAACTTCATGCGCACTGCGAATAGACTTCGGATCGGTGATCACATAGGAGCTGTGCATCTGCATCAGGTTCGGTTTTACGAAAAATCGTGTCTTACCCGAGCCTGAACCGCCGATCACAAGAATGTTCTTGTTTCTCGCATACTTCGGAGCTGAGGGCTTGCCCATCGTCAGGGACTCTGTTTTCGTGAGGATAACGTTGTTTTCGGGGGTGGATAAGTCCATGTAAGGCTCAATGTCCTTTTCCGTACCCCATACAGCAGAGCCGTATTCTTCGCCCTGCCTAAACTTCTTCTTGTTTTTCGACTTGACATAGAGGACTAACCTCATCACACCCGCCAGAACCAAGCCGAAAAGAATATCTAACGGGTGTAAACTGGGAAAGACCTTAGCAAAAGCGACCCCGAGATTGCTCATAAAAGGGAGTATCTTCTCCTGAAACCCGTTGCCCTCCGCCGTTCGGTACGCATAGCCGATAAGGTTTCCTGCATACGCAAAGATCGCATAGGGTAAGGCTTTCAGAATGACCTTTTTTAGCTTTCGGGTATTGATCTGCACTCGGCAGACAAAGCCTTTCTCATGTTATCGGCATAAAAGTGCGCCGTAAAAACATCATCGCCCCTTGCCCTTGGTGTCGGGGGATAGGTATGTTCGATCATCTGTGTGTCTCCCTTTTTCTCTCTTTTGATCTGTGTTTCCTGTGCGGTGACTGTGCAACACGGGCAGCTTCTCTCTTTAACTGCTCCCTCGTGAACACCCCACGCTGGTTTGTCTTAGCGTTTTTCCCGACGTATTCGGTAAACGCTTTCTTGAAGTTTTCAGTCTTGCTTGCTGAAAAGAAAACATGATAGGTAGCCGGCTGGGTGGACTTGTCCGCTTTCAGGGCAAAGTCAACATCGTATTTTCTCGCCGTTTTGAGGAAATCACCGATATTGTCCTCACTGACTTCAATGCTGTCGAGCTTGCTGTCAGACTTCTTTTCCAGCTGACGATAGGACATTCGCCCTTTCTTTTCAGCCTTGCCTGCCATAAACTCCTGCAAGGCTTCTTTGAGAATATCTGAGCTGATCTTCTCCGCCTTGATAGTCAGGTCTATCGTTTTCTTTGTGCCGTTTTCGTAGTCGTTAGCCATCAGGTATCAGCTCCCTCCGGCTTGGGAACTTCGTAAACAGCATACGCCTGATTCTTGAACCACTCATGGAGTGCCTTGACAGCTTCCTCCGCTTCCTCATAGGTCTTGTAAATGCCGATAGGAATCTCAAGCCCCGTAATATCTCTGCCGACCATTTCAAAATCGGGATCGATAGTGCCGTCATCGGAAATATCAGCGTCCTCCCAATTTGTCTTGATGCCGATTTTTACGATATTATCGTAATTCACCATCTCATCAAACTGTGTGTAGATAGTCTTAGCCACGATCTTCACCGTCCTCTCTGCATATTTGTCTCAGCTTTTCGTGATATTCTTCCTGCAAGCGGTCAAAGTCCTCAAACATAGTGTCCATGATACGCTTATCCGTCTTTTCAGCAATCATGTCCATGACGATAGCTTCAAACTCGCTGTGGAAAGAATAAAACAGCTTGTCTACTGCCTTGTATTCGGGCATAGTGTCACCTCACAATCATACGCACCACCTCCTTTGCGGTCAGTCATCGAAGTCTTCATGGAGAACATTCTTCCGAACATCGTAGTCAATGCTCATATCCTCATAGCTTTGGGTGAAGTCAATATTGTTCGCCAGATTGATAAGACAGCTCATCAGATAACTCATAGGGTTATGGATACCCATTGTTTTCTTCATCACGTCATAACCTCTGTCCAGGCAAGCCCTGTTCACTCTCAGCAGCGAGTCCTGAACTTCCTGAGCAGAATAAACTATGTCATCAATGACTCGCCCTCGCCGTGATACAGCCGTCCTCACCATATGGCTGACGATCTGATCCAGCCCACTGACGGTCATAGTGTCACTTCCGAAAAGCTCTATCCACTCGACATACTCGTCGTATTCGATATTCTCCTTGATGATTTTTTTTATCTTTTCTTTGTCTGTGATATATCCATCCATCAATCTTTCAACAGAGTTTTCAACAAAACGCTCTGCTTTTGTGCCTGAAACAGCCGATTGATTGATAGATCCTTCATCACACAGTATTTTATTTTCTTTATTTTGTTCTTTAGTATTATATTGGGGGCGATTTTCTGTCGGTAGAACTTCAAGCGGTAGATCATCAAGATATAGGTTTTCTACCCCTTGTTTTTCACCCTCTTGCGGAGCTGAAAAATCAGCGGTTTTCAACATCTCTGTTGAAAGTTCTGCACCCGATACCTTTGCTTTTGCTTCTGCCTTGACCTTTTCTCTGTGCTTGTCAGCTTCGTCCTCACTTATGGGGTTTTCAAAGAAGTCATAGACGTACTCAATGCCCTTGCTTGCCGTCATATTGGCATACAGCTTGGTGACTACCAGATAGCCTATGTTTTTCAACTCTTTCAGTGCTGAGTCGATAGCCGTCTTGCCCTCTTTGCAGATGAACACAAGCCCTGCAACGGAGTAATCCCAATCATCGGGAAAGGAAAGAACTCTCAGGAGCAGTCCGAGGGATTTCAGGCTGATCTCCTTAGAACGGAGAAGCAGACTGCTTACTATGGTAAAGTTGTCGGTCTTATTGACACGGCAGCGCTTGGACTTGTTGGAAGGCATATTGCCCTCAGCCATAACAGTGCAGGAAAGTGTCTTGTCCTTCTCCGAACTTTCATAGAAGTCATAGACATAATGTATCCTGCCGTCCTCGGTCTCGTTCGGGTAGAGCTTTGATATTTTGAGATAGCCCCACTCCTGCAAATCTTTCAGGACGGTCTCAATAGCCGTTTCTCCCTCTTTGCAGATAGAAGAAAGCCCCTTGATCGAGTAATCCCATTCTTCGGGAAGTCCCATTACACGGCCCAGCAGACCGACAGAAGCCAGACTGAGGTTTGATGACCGCAGGAACGAATTACTCAGCAGAGTAAAGTTTTTCGATTTATGTACACGGCAGACCGATGATAAAACGGTCTTGCTCTTTTTTATTTTTTTGCCCATTTGTATCACCCTGTCAGTTATCTCAGCTTCATGTTCGGTATACGCAGCTTGTTCACTGCATAGGTGTTGCCGTGAATGATGATAACGTACTTTTCGTCTTTAAGCTCCGTCAGAGCATTTCTGACCGTTGACGGCTCGTCCTTCGGAAAGAAAGAACACATCTCCTCAAACGTGCGGTAGTCCCTCTCGGGAACATTGAGCATATTGTCGAGGATCGCATAAGCCGGCAGGGTGAGTACACCGTGGTCGTTCACAACGATTCTCATAGGTTTCTGCATAGAAAGACCTCCTTGACTTTCATTCTGAAAAAGAAAAACGCTCCTCATTGCTGAGAAGCGTAGTACGATATTCAATTTTGGGCATAAAAATAGCGGACAGCGCTTCACTTGTATGAAACACCGTCCGCTGTTACCCATTATTCAGTTTTTGTCAACAGGCATTCTACCGTTTTTAGGCTGTATTTTGGTTTTCTACCAAGTTTCTACCAACTTTTGAGCCGTTGGCTGTCTACCAAGTTTCTACCAAAAATCTTCAAATTTGCGATTTTTCCGATTTCACGATATAGCGCCGTTTTAAGGTTTTCTACCACAAAAAATGCCGTAAAATAGGGTTCTAAATGCTCCTTAATGAACACTAATGAACACTAATTACAAATAGGGGCAATAATATCACATAATTTCTGTAAATGCAAGGCGGAGAGCGAGAATGGTTTGTAGGGACGGCCATTGGCCGTCCTCCAATAGCCGACAAAAATGATAAAACCATTTGCAGGGGAGGATATCATCCGCCCGAACACATATGAAAACCAAATCGTCAGCCTTATATGTTCATGGACCTGCGGACGGCCAATGGCCGTCCCTACATTTTCAATTCTTCATTCTCAGGGCAACAACATTCGTCTTGCATTTACAGAAAGAATGTGATATAATCAATATAATAGGCTTATTGTAAATATGTGCCGCTATGAAAGGATGAAATGCAATGACTGTTCGTGAATTACAGGACAAGATAATTGAACTGAAAAAAAAGACCAATACCGCAATCCTCGCCCACAGCTATCAGGCTCGTGAGATCGTGGAAATTGCTGACTTCACAGGTGACAGCTACAAGCTGAGCGTTGACGCAACAAAGACCGATGCCGATAATATCCTTTTCTGCGGAGTTCATTTTATGGCTGAGACTGCCAAGATGCTCTCCCCTCAGAAGCGTGTTTTCCTCGCAAACAAAGGTGCAGGATGTCCGATGGCTGAACAGATGGACAAGGAACTTATTTCACAGATAAAGGCACAAGACCCCGAACGCACTGTCGTTGCTTACATCAATACCACCGCTTCACTTAAAACCGTCTGCGACGTTTGTGTTACTTCTTCAAGCGCTCTCAAAATAGTAAGAGCATTGGATAATGACAAGATACTCTTTATCCCCGACTGCAACCTCGGTTCATGGGTCGCAAAGCAGTGCCCCGAAAAGGATATAAAGCTCCTCCACGGCGGATGTCCGACTCATGCGGCTCTCACTGTCAGGGAAGTTCAGAAGGCAAGAGAAGAACATCCCGATGCTCTGTTCCTCGTTCATCCCGAATGTGTTCCTGCTGTTGCTGAACTCGCTGACTATATCGGCTCTACAAGCGGTATCATGGACTATGCAAAGAAATCAGAACATAAGGAATTCATCATCGGCACTGAAACATCTATCGCTGAACATCTTCAGTATGACTGCCCCGACAAGAAGTTCTATCCCGTAACTAAGGATATCGTATGCAGAAATATGAAGCTGACTACGCTCCCTGATGTTTATAATTCTCTCCTCGGCATGGACAACGGCGAGGCTTTCGAGATACTCATGGACGATAAACTCATCACCGATGCAAGAAAATGCATTGACGAAATGATAAGACTGGGCGGCTGATATGACAGATATCGTTGAAAAACTCAATCGTGGAGAATTTCTCTCCGACAGCGAATTAAAGGCGCTTATCGAAACCGACGATGCAAATGCGGCTGAACTGCTGAAAAAATATGCCGACGAGACAAGGCAGAAATACTACGGTAAAAAAGTCTTTCTCCGAGGACTTATCGAAGTCTCATCTTATTGCAGGAACGACTGCCTGTACTGCGGCATCCGCCGCAGCAACAAGGATGCACAGCGATACCGCCTCAGCCGTGAAGATATCATGGCTTGCTGTAAAAACGGCTATGAAAGGTCAGAAAAGTGTTTTCTGCGGAGATATAGGATGTTACACACTTGGCAATGCCATGCCGCTTGATATGGTTGATACCTGCCTGTGTATGGGTGCAGGAGTAAATATAAC
>JAEDMD010000146.1 GCA_016303195.1 Oscillospiraceae bacterium
AACTGCGTCCATAGACTATTCACCCGAATCGGATTCAGCGGCTTATCTTGTTGTGACCGCAACTCCCGATAAGGAAGTATGGCAGAAAATAGGCGTTCCGTGGGCATATGGCGAAGGCGAATTTGATGAAAACAATTACCCGCATCTCAGCAAGACACGCTATCCTTATGGAGTGAAGCTGGAAAATGCGTCAACTCTTGAATCTCCCGATTTTACCGCAGGTATCAAGGGTCATGCTCATCCGAACGGAGGAGGATTTGTTGCCGAGACTGCAAAGGTGGATGCCACCGCTTATGTCGGCAGTAATGCGTCTGTTCTGGGATATGCCACAGTCAAAGGAAACGCAAGAATAGACGGGTATGCAGTTGTTACTGATAACGCAGCAGTATCAGATAATGCAGTTGTAAACGGTCATGCAGTTGTTGCAGAACGTGCATCAGTTAAGGATAATGCTATAATCTCAGATTTTGCAGGTGTTATGGGAAATGCCGTAATTTCGGGAAATGCGAGGGTTATTGAAAGCGGACTTGTATTCAACGATTATAAGGTCAGCGAAAATGCAACGGTCAAAGGCGTGGCATACTGCCTTGCGAAAGGCTCTGCATCGGGACAGGCAATGCCAGACGGCGACTACTACGATGACAGCGGACGTTCTATCACAGGCGGTTCAGTATTCGGCTGGGCAAGCCCCGATAAATATGTCAACAGCAGGAAATTCAACGACGGTCAGTGTGCGGCATTGGAATTTGATACCGATAGCTCAACAATTGCGCCTGATTCATATACAACGACCTACGGCACAGTTATGGGAGCGCCCACATGGAGTGAGAAAAAGACCGGTGCCAACGGAGTTCTGACTTTCAGCGGAGACAGTCAGTATATCATCGGTGACAGTTCCTATGCGGCATTACATGAAGCTGAGTACCAGACGGCTGTTTTACTAAGAGACAGCAAGAGATCGGACATTTTCAGTTTTGGCAGTGACAGGAAGTACACTCTTACAGCTGAAAACGGAAATATATCTCTAAACTGCACAAATGGCGAAGATTCGCAGAAAGTTGAAGCTGAAAATGCATATTCGGCAGGTGAATGGGTGACTGTCAGCGTTTACATCAACGGTGGAAATGCAGTCCTCACAACCAATAATGGCAGTGATACCATCAAGGCAGAGGGAAAGATCGGTTTATCACCCGTAAACACAATGAGCGAGGATTCGATCTATTCAATTGGCGGATTCAATGGCTCGATGGATTATTTCAAAGTGTTCTCAAAGGACGTTGCCGAGCCTGAATATTATTACACCGAAAAGGAAGAAATTGCCGATATACCTGAGATGCCGAATGATAAGAGCGATATTGTATGGGGCGATTCCAACTGCGATGGTGAGGTAAGTCTTGCAGATGCAGTAATGATAATGCAGTCTATTGCAAATCCGAGCAAATACGGGATCGAGGGCAATGATGAGAATCACATAACCTCACAGGGACAGAAAAACGGCGATGTCAGCGAAAACGGAAACGGCATAACCAATAAGGATGCGCTGGCGATACAGAAATATTGCCTTGAGCTTATTAAAGAGCTTCCCGAAAAATAAAAAGATTGACAAATCCATAACAATGTGGTAGAATAAAAGAAAAAGCAAAAAGGAGAATGGCTATGGATCTTCAGAGACTTGAAAAAAATCTTTTCGACAATGTGCTTGAAGCACAGCTTAAACTGGGCTATGAGGGCAGACCGATGAGCCTTAATTATACATCTTCATCGTTGAAACACCTGACGGGTACGGATGATATTGAAAAGGCGCTTGATGAGTTTGCCGCTCAGTCCGTTGAGCGCTTTGGTAAGCTGACATTCCGCAGTATCAGCGGAGGCTACTGCATTACAGTCCCGACCGAGGGAACGGCATATGTCCACGAAAACAGCGAAAAAAACAGCTTCATGCACAGATTTATTGAAACAGTCCGCAGTCATACAACTATTGAGAAGGTACTTGATGTGTTCAGAGAATTTTCTGACGATGTGGAAGTAACAGAGATGAACAACGATGAATTTCAGTATCTTGTGTATTTCAGAAACGGCATCCCCGACGATTACAGATATTGCCTTGCTGATGAGGAGGAGATCGACGGAAGCCACCACATCACCTATCATCGTTTCATAGCTGAGGATTACGATGACCTCGGATTTTGACAGTACAAATCGAATAAAAAGGGAAAAAGCTGTATTCGTCCCAAGAATACAGCTTTTCTGATTTGTTCCCATACATTGGAATAAATTGGCATACACGATCAGTTGTGCAGATAGACCGCTCCGCCGTCACGATCAATAAAACCCAATTATTTCTCGCAATTATATTATATCATTTTTATTGATAGATGTCAATATTTCGGCGGATGATTTGTGAAATTTCACAGGATTCACACAAGATTATCAGCATTTTCACTTTGAAAATTTTAAAAATAATAATTGATCGGCAACAATTGATATGAAAATCTGCAACAATTATTTGTACGCACAATTATCATTCGGATTTTTCAATATTGTCCGCCTTCAGGAACAAAATATCTCCGACTTTTATCTTTATATTTTCGTAAGCAATGATGGAAAGATCGTCACGGATTATCATGTATATTCTTGTGCTAAGCTCAGATTCTGCCTCGCTGACGGTCTTGTTGCAGAAAATACTGTCCCTTTTCACAAGAACTTCACCGATCTTAGAAACATCTTTCAGTTTCACATCGGAATTCTGCTTTTTAGTGTACTGTTCAACAAAACCCGCACTGATGATACCTGTTGGCACAGCCACAACTCCCACACCGAGGAAAGCAATGCAAATAGCCATGAGCCTGCCAACTACGGTGATAGGATAAATATCGCCGTAGCCCACAGTGAGCAGAGTAGAAACGCTCCACCATATGCCCGAAAAGGCATTTCTGAAAACCTCAGGCTGAGCTTCATGCTCAACATTGTAGATACCAAGCGATGAAGCAAGCATGAGTACTATTATTATGAAAACAGATGAGAGTATCTGATTTTTCTTCTCGATGAGAACGCTTGTGATGATGTGGAACGAGTCATATCGGGCATTGACACGAAACAAGTGGAATATCCTGACAACTCTCAGCATACGGAAAACAATGAATCCGTCAAGAAAGAAAAACGGAAGAATGGTAAGCAGATCGACAATTCCGTCAAAGGAGCGCAGAAAGCGGAGAACTGCTGATATTCTGCCTTTTTTCGGGTACAGGAATTCGGAAGTCCATATTCTCAGCGCATATTCTATCGCAAAGATAAGCACCGTAATGCCCTCGCAGATACGGAAAAAATGGTGATGGTCTGCCATTTCGTCGAATGAATCAAGAAAAAGCGTCAGAATATTTACTAATATCGTAGCCACAATGAACATATCGAATGCTCGGCTTGGAACATCGTAGCGGTTTCCGATCTGGATAATGTCGAATATCCTCTTTTTGAATCTGCGGTATTTTGAATTTTTTACGTCAGTCAATTCCGTTCAGCTCCCGATAAAGTTTTTTTGCGTAGCCATCAGTCATTCCGCAGATAAAATCTGTCACAAGAAGCAGTCGCAGATAGAGCTTTTCGGCATCACTGCGCCCTGCGGAACAGGTGGCATATGCACGGATGTAGTTATCCGAAACAAGCTCCATGATTCGCATATCAATAGGTGAGCGTGGCAGATCGGTGTCATAGAGGACAGCCGCACGTGTAAGTCTTCCGAGGAGAAATTCATAAATAGCTTCGGCGGCGATCTCCAGTTTATAGATCTCCTGCGAGCGGAAAACGTATCTGTCCGCCATATCACTGAGAGCAAATGCAAGTGTATTTGCATCTGAAACAGCAAGCAGTTCCTTTTTGAAAGTGCCATCCATAATAGCGCTGTAATTGGCAATAAATGCGTTCACAGCGCAGTTGAGCAGGATTCCCTGCACGTAGATTATCCAGCGCTGAACTGCATTTTGTTCGGGGGAAGCAACTTTATTTGCGACAGCATAAGCGTGGAATTTTTCCAGTTTCTCAGTCGCAGTGAGAATAGCAGCTTTTTCGGCATCAGTCGGACAGTTTGCGGCATAGTTGTTTCTTAACTCATCAAGCAAAACCGTATATGAGATGAAGCCTTTTTTCACAGCATCTTCCGTGTCAGCGGTCTTGTAAGCGATATCATCAGCGGCTTCAAGAATAAATGCCAGCGGATGACGGCGGTCAAATGTTCCCGTACTGCTTGTGATATCCTCAAAAATTTCCCTGTCAGCCTGATAATACCCCATTTTCTTCTTCCTGATATCACCGCTTTTGCAGTTGATCTCAAGTGATGAAACAGGATATTTGATAATGGTGTTCAGCAGGGGATAGGTAAGATTCATTCCGTTCTCATCCACCAGAAAATGCAGTTTTGTCAGTAACCGCAAAGCCTGAGCGTTGCCCTCAAAATTATAAAGATCAGCCGCCATCTGTTCTGAAAGGATGTCGGTGATTTTTTTGCTGTCAAATTCCATATGGGGAAGATTTTTTCTGAACCAGTCACGGATAAGGTCTTCGCCGAAATGACCGAAAGGGGGATTGCCGATATCATGGATAAGCCCCGAACATTCGAGGATACTGCAAATTTTCACTATCCTGTCCGGAGTGATATCCTTGTCTATTTCTTTTTCCATGATAATGCGGAATATCATCTGACCGAGGGATTTTGCAAAGGATGCCACTTCAAGGGAGTGGGTAAGTCTTGTGCGGACGAAATCACCTCTGTCGAGGGGGAAAACCTGTGTTTTGTCCTGCAAGCGCCTGAAAGAGGCACTGCAAATGATACGGTGATAGTCACGCTGAAATTCATTTCTTGTTTCGGCGGCAACAGCAGAGGTTGAGGAACTGCGCCGTCTTTTCTCGCATAATAGTTTATTCCAATCCATATTCTTCACTCCGTAACAATAGGTATTTCTGAATCTATAACGATAGAAGCGGGAGTTACGATGCAGTCATAAGTCATGCATTTCACGCCCGATCTTATGGCTTTTCTGAGGGTATCGCCGAATTCTTTGTGAGTTTCAGCATTTGGGCGGAATTCACGTATACCTTTCATCTGCACCACGAAAAGCAGATAAGCGCCGATACCTTTTTCGGTCAGCCTGATAAGCCCGTTGAGGTGCTTGATGCCTCTTTCTGTGGGCGCATCGGGGAAATAAGCGATACCGTCCTTTTCAAGAGTAACTCCCTTGATTTCCATGAATGACATCTTTTCGCCGTCGGTTATCCTGATATCGAAACGTGAATCCTCCCAGAATTTTTCACGCTCAATAACTGCAGTTTCAGGGAAAAGACTGCTTTTTTTAAGCCATTCATCATCTGCGGCATTAGGTATCTGCGAATCCATATTTATCATAA
>JAEDMD010000147.1 GCA_016303195.1 Oscillospiraceae bacterium
AGAAAAAATTTGCGGTCTAAAAAGCAAAAGTCGGCGAAAAGGGGGAAGGTCAAGGAAGGGGAGTGCAGAGGGGAAAACTAAGGAAGGGGGAGAAGTGCCGACTTTTACTGCGGTTTTGTGCTTCTCCCCCTTCCTTTGGTTTCCCCTTTGCATTGGCTACAGATTATGTAGCGATTAAATAAAAACTATAAATAGAAAATGAACTCCCCCCTTTGCATAAATCACTCATCAATGCCTACAAACGCAGAGAAACAGCATTTACTTTTTTGTGGTAAGGCATATTTCTTGTGAAACGTCCGTAAAGCATCGCTGCGCTTGCTTTACTGCTTTGTCAGGGGGACGCTGTCCCCCTCATTCACCCCCTGCAAGGGAGATAACATCCCCCTTGCCCCCAGAAATGCCGCCTTCGGCGGTTTTTATTATTTTTTTAGTAAATGCTGTCATCGTGCCTCCAAACGAAAAAATACTTTACAATTTAACCGAACTGTGCTATAATAGAAATAATGGTTTTAAGATCCGAAGAAAATAAGGAGACAAATAAGCTATGAGCGATGGAAATACAAGAAGAAACCGCAAGAGAAGTCAGGCTTCCAAGCGTTATAAAGTGCGATATGACCGTATTGTCGGTGCTTTGCTCCTGCTGGCGGCGATCGCAATGGTGATTTCTTCCTGCGTAAGCGGACTTTCCGCAAAACCTGAGACAGAACAGATAGACAGCACTCAGCCTACTACCACGGAAATGCCATCACAGTCAACTATCGTTGACAACCTCGACCCCAATGACGGTTCAACCCCCGGTATCATCCAGACCAAGCCCACAAAGGAGGAAAACGAGGATATAAACAAGTTCGTCAGTGAGGCACATCCGTTCAGCGATACCTTAAAGGGCGACCTTGTACTCATCAATTCCGATCATCCGTATCAGTTCCCTGAGGACGGTGCTGACATCGTGACAATGTTCGACCACATGGACACAAGCTGTTACAGCGTTTGCGACCTTGTTACAAGTCTCGATTCCACTGCACTTTCTCATCTTGATGCGCTTATGCAGGGATTCATTGCACAGGGCAACGAGAATGACATAACAGTCATCGGCGCATACCGCACAATTGAGGAACAGAACGACAAGTTCAACAGCGGCCTTTCGGGATTTGCAGGCGGATGCACAGACTATCATTCCGCACGTACCTTCGATATCGGAATCTTCCCGAAGGATGGTTCAAGTTCGGGCTATTATTCATCAGTCGGCAACTATTCATGGATAGACGAAAATGCCGCTGATAACGGATTCATCCTCAGATATCCCGAAGGCAAGGAGAATTTCACAGGCGAGAGAGCAAGAACTTATACATACCGCTATGTGGGACAGCCTCATGCGGCATATATCAAACAGCACGATCTCTGTCTTGAGGAATATCTCAATGAAGTAAAGGATCACAAGACAAGCAATCCTCTTGAAATAACCGCAGGAAATGAGCTTTATAATGTGTATTATGTGCCTGCAATGCAGGGCAGTGATACAGAAGTTCCTGTGCCTACGGACAAGCCTTATACGATCTCAGGCGATAATGCAGGCGGATTTGTTGTGTCAATGCTTATGAATTAAGGCGATAACGCACAAGCATAAACTGCGTTCTTATGCCGAGCCTGCTATTTACATTTATATTTATGATTATTTTATTGTCCTCTATGCCATAGGGGACAATTTCAGAACTTGTCTTTATAAGATCTGTGCGGAAGATCGTCAAAACGATTCGTGCAAAGGCTTGTGAAGACAAGTTCTTAATGAAAGGAGACAGAATGATAAAAAAAACAGCGGTTCTACTTACAACTGCGGCTCTCTGTGCCGTTTCATTCAACTCCTGCGGAAACGATGATAAAGGCGACGGTTCGGGCTTTATGTACAGCCTTACACTGAACGGGAATCCGTCAACTCTCGATCCGCAATATGCCGATGATGCATCATCAAACACAATTATAAAGAATCTTTACAGCGGACTGCTGACCACCGACCAGAACGGGAATATAAGCTGCTGCAACGCAAAAAGCTACGATGTTTCGGCAAATGGTCTGGAATATACCTTTCATCTCCGTGATGATAATTACTGGTTTTACGACAAGAACAAGAATGACATCATCGAACCTGATGAGTATTTTCCTGTTACGGCTAAGGATTACGAATTCGCCTTGAAGCGTGTGCTTGACCCTGCCATGCATTCGCCGTTTGCAGAGCAGTTTACCTGCATAAAACACGGCGGACTTGTCAGCAAAGGCGAGCTTGCACTGGAAATGGCAGGAGTTTCGGCGACTGATGACCATACACTGAAAATAACGCTGGAATACCCATGTGCGGAATTTCCCGAACTTATGACAACTGCGGCGGCTTATCCATGCAACGAGGAATTTTTCTATTCCACAAAGGGAAGATACGGGCTTGACGATGAATCTGTAATGTCCAACGGTGCATTTTTCGTCCGACAGTGGTTCTTTGACCCATACGGCCATAATAATATACTGTACATGAAAGCCAACAGTGCAAATGAAAACGAAAGCCGTGAGATATCGCCGACTTTCCTCAGTTTTGAGATAGAGGACAACGAGGAGGAGATACGTCAGATGTTCAAGGAAGGGGAGACTCAGTGCTTCACAACTATGAACAGTGTTGGCTATAATCCTGAAAAATACGCTATTTCCGATTCAGCCGCAACTACTCTCGGACTGATATTCACCCCCGATGACGAGATATTTTCCAATCTGAATCTGCGAAAAGCACTGTCACTTTCCATAAACAGGGAAGAACTTGGCAAAAAGATGAACGGAGGCGATATGCAGCCTGCTTATGCGATAATCCCGCCTGCTGTTGATCTGCTTGGCAGAAGCTACCGTGAGCTTTCATCAGAGAAGATATTTGACGTTTATGACCCGAAGGAAGCACGTAATTACCTTGAAAAAGCACGTACTGAACTGGGACGGCGCTCATTTGACAGCGTTAAGATAATGGTCAATTCCGCTGTCTGCGGTTCGGGTTCGCTTCATCAGCTTTCAACAGGATGGCAGGATATTCTGGGAATTTATATCGGCATCGAAGATGTTACCGATGAGGAATTTTACAGCCGTATCGAAAGCGGAGATTACAGCATCGCCCTTTATCCCGTAAAAGGCAATTCATGCAGCGGTCTTTCGGTCATAAGTCAGTTTGAAACGATACCGTGTCTGAATTATGCTTTCGGCGATTACCGATATTCCGCAGATATACTCCGCTGTCCGACACCATCGGAGCTTGTGGAGGCTTATTCGTCGGCAGAACGTGGAATAATGGGACAGTTCGGCTTCATCCCCATAGCCTACAAGAAAAGCTATCTCATAGCCGCACCTTCAAACGAGGAAATATATTTTGACCCGTTCACAGGTGCAGTTGACTACCGACAAGCCAAGAATTACAGATAGCTCCCGTTATAAAGACGGACAAAGCCGTTAAACCGCACATTTTGCGAATTGAAAATAATTCACGAAATGTGTCCTATTTCAGATAGATAAAACGATAGTATATATAGAAAGAAACAAAAGAGAGACATCAAAATCACAGGTCATTCCCCTTGCTCCTTGAGGGGAATGGTCTGCAAGGAGTGATAATATGAGTGATCCCGAATGGGCAGAACTGCTCGAAAAAAGTCCGGGGGAAGCCTATAAACAGCTCATTGACTGCTATGGTAATTATGTCTATGCTATCGTCAGAAGCAAGCTGGGCAAAGTCGGTACTCGTGAAGACTGCGAGGACTGCGTCAGCGATGTTTTTGTCGATATTTTCAAGAACCGCCATAGATATTCCTCCGAGGGAGGAAGCCTAAAGAGCTTTATAGGAACTATCGCCAAGCGAAGGGCAATAGATATGTTCAGACAGCTTACACATCGCAGAGATACAATATCCATTGACGAGGACGATTTTGTTTCGCCGCCGTCAGGGGAGAATATTGAAGAAGATTCGGACAAAAAGCTCGAAAAAAAGAGATTATGGAGTACTGTCCGTTCCTTGGGAGAGCCAGACAGCTCTATAATAGTATACCAGTATTACTACGACTGCTCCGTGCGTGAGATCGCAGAAAGACTTTCAATGACCGCAGATGCAGTCCAGAAAAGAAGCCTCAGAGCCAGAAAAAAGATAGGTAAGCTACTGGGGAAAGGGTGAAAGAGAATATGAAAGAACATGAAAAAGATCACCTTGCTGAGATAAAGGACATAGACGAAAGCTCAGTTGAAGAATTAGCAGAAATGTATCCGATGCTGGGAAAAAGCGTCAAGCAGAGAATACTCGAAAAATGCCTTGAAAAGACAGATGAGGCAGAATTTCAGGAGGGGATAACCGTATCCGGAACTGAGATATACAAGCGTCCGATGTGGAGCAGGATCCTCAGTGCCGCCGCCGCACTTGTATGCGTAAGCGCAGTCGCAGGTGGAGCAGTACTTCTCAAACGAAACAGACTGTCATATATCCCGCATCAGTCAACAGGTGAAACTTCTCAGAGCGCATTGACTACAACTGCCGAAGTTACCGAGAAAATTACCGCATCAACTACAACATCCGATGCTGTAACGACAACAACTTCAACTGCAATTGTGGTTGTTGAAACCTCAGAGTATATAGTTTACACAACAGCTCCCGATTTTGCTGAAAGCACAACAACTACCGAAACTACCACCACTGAAGTTACAACAACGGATGTTACCACAACAGATGACGAGGAAAATCAGGAAACTTCCGAAACTACCGCAGAGATCACTTCAGATTTTCTTGCAGGAAGCTGGAATGCCGAGGGCGGAGTAGGCGGCAGAGTGTTTGAGTTTTATTCCGATGGCAGCAGCGGTAAGTACAATATGAACGAGTCCGGGCTTGGATTGCCGTTCGCCTACGCTCTTAGCAACGGGACGATCACGTTCCATTTTGGTGCAGCTGATACCGATCCTGAAAGCGGTGCGATAGACTGCACAGGCGAAAACAGTTTCATTATTCGCTGGGAAGACGGTAATACCGAAATTTTTACACGTATCGGATAATAAGAATAAACCGCAGTTTTCAAGCAAACTGCGGTTTTTTCTTATCTAAAAAATGCCGAACGGCTTATTTGAGAAAAGAACCCTATTAGTTTTATTTGCACATTTAATAAATATACAGCTTTGATGTTACTGATAATGTACATATATACAGAATATTGGTTAAAACAAAAATAAATTATAATTTCTCTTGACTTTACTGTGTATACGTGGTATAATAATTAAGTCAAATGGGACAGACAAAATAAAATATCGCGGTGTGGAGCAGCTAGGTAGCTCGTCGGGCTCATAACCCGAAGGTCGTTGGTTCAAATCCAGCCGCCGCAACCAACGTAGAAT
>JAEDMD010000148.1 GCA_016303195.1 Oscillospiraceae bacterium
CATCCCCCTTGACCCCAGAACGTGCGCCTGCGGCGCTTTTTTTATATTTTTTTAAAGTAAATGATGTTGCCCTGAATCCGAACAACAAAAGCCTTGAATTATTTGAAGATATATGTTATAATAACAGTTATTGAAAATATATATCGCTCCCATGAGGAGTACATGGAAAGGTAAAGAATGGAAAAAACGGATATATGGAAAATAGTTCTGATTCTGGTAATGATGGTGCTTTCTGCCCTGTTTTCGGGAACTGAGACTGCCTATTCCAGCGTGAACAAGCTCCGACTGAAAAATTATGAGGCGCAGGGAAACAAAAAGGCGGCTAAGGCCCTGAAACTGGCTAACCGCTTCGATGAGGTGCTGACAGCAGTGCTTATCGGCAACAATATCGTGAATATCGCCGCTTCCTCCGTGGGTACTATCATTTTTATCAAGCTGGTAGGAAAGAACGGCCCTGCGGTTTCAACTGTTGTTATAACTGTTCTGGTACTGGTTTTCTGCGAGGTTCTGCCGAAATCCTACGCCAAGAGAAATGCTGAAAAACTGGCGCTCGCATTTGCTTCGCTCCTGTCCGCCCTCGTGACATTGTTCAAGCCTGCGGTGTTCCTGCTCAACAAGCTGTCCTCGCTTATGGACAACGGCAAGGAAGCCCCAAGCGTTACCGAGGACGAGCTGAAATATATGATAGACGAAATAGAGGAGCAGGGAGTTATCGAGGAGCAGGAAAGCGAACTGGTAAAGAGCGCCCTTGAATTCGATGAGATAAGCGTAAGCGAGATACTCATTCCCCGTGTGAAAGTTGTGGGAGTTGAGAGAAATTCCACCATCGACGAAATAAAGGAGACATTCAGCTCCGAGATGTATTCAAGGCTTCCCGTTTACGAAAAGAGCCTTGACGAGATAGTGGGAATAATCACCAACAAGGCTTTCTTTAAAATGCTCGTAGAGGGCGGTAATGACATCAGCGGCATAATTCAGGAAGTTCCGCACATTGCCGATACAAAGCTGATAAGCGAGGCTCTGAGGGATATGCAGAGGTCGAAAGTCCATCTTGCGGTTGTGACCGATCAGTACGGCGGAACTAAGGGAATAATCACCCTTGAAGATATAATCGAGGAGCTTGTGGGCGAGATATACGACGAGGACGATGAAATAGTCAATAATCTGCTTATGATCGCTCCCGATAAATATGAAGTCGCAGGCGATATGAGCGTCAGCGATATGCTGGAGATGCTTGACCTTGACGAAGATCTGATAGACACGGAATACAACTCCGTAGGCGGATGGGTGACTGATGTGATGGAACATATCCCCGAAGCAGGCGAAACGGCTGAAAGCGGTATTTTCCGCCTTACAGCCGCAGTTGTGAACGAACAGAATGTGGAAAAGGTAATAATTGAAGTAATGCCGTCCGAGGACAAGGACGAGGAGGATGATGAAGAATGAAGAAACTGATGCTTACACTTATCGCCGCAGCAATGATAGCTTGTGTCGGATGCAGTGAAAAAGCCGAAAGCAAGCCCGAAAGCGAAGCTGTAACCACATCGGCGGCTGAGGAAGGAAAGTTCGATATCTACGGTGCAGTAAAGAATATGAAGATATGCGGCAATGATGTATCGCTCCCGTGTACATTCAAGGAGCTTGGCGAGGGATTTGCCTATGATACGCCAATAGAGGACAAAAATGCAAACTGGATGTTCACAACATTCAGATACAACGGTGAGGACATCGGGGTCATCTATCTTGAACTGCGTGACGATGGTAAATATGACGAATCGCAGATAGTATCAATGACGCTCAACAGCAGGGCGGAGGCATCAGTGAACGGTATAACTTCCGAAAGCACGATCGAGGACATAAAGAAGGCATTCGGCGAGGACTGCGTGCAGAGCGATATGAACATTGACTACGGCACTGAATCTGACGGACTTTTACGCATACTGATGAACAGCGTGACCAACACACCGCAGAATTTCACGATAATGCTTCCAAGATGAATAAATGGACACACAAGAGTATATCTCCTGATGTGTCCATTTCCATTTTCATCCATATAAAAACAAAAAAGCTGCGGGATTCCGCAGCCTTTATTTTTAGCAGCAATTATCAGAACAGGTCGAAGTTACCGAAAGTATTGTCATCGATAACGTAGTAAACCTTGTTGATCTCAGGTCTTACATAAACAACAACGCTCTTTGCAGTCTTGATGTTTGCATCAGCCTTAGCCTTGTCGATAAGCTCTGTACCTGCAACTTCACCGCCGTTGTACTGGATAACAACTTTTCTTTCCTCAGCCTTAGGAGCAGCTTCCTTCTTAGCAGCAGGCTTCTTAGCAGCAGCCTTCTTAGGAGCAGCTTCCTTCTTTTCAACAGGCTTCTTTGCCTCAGCAGTAACTGTTTCAGCAGCCTTTACAGCTGTATCCTTTACCTCAGCAGCAGCAGCGGACTTCTTAGTAGATCTTGCCATGGTATTGCCCTCCTCAGATTACTTGTTGTTTACAGCGTTCTTGAGAACCTGACCGGCCTTGAAAGCAGGAGCCTTTGAAGCAGGTGCAGTCATCATCTTCTTTGTCTGTGGGTTGATGACCTGCTTTTCCTTACGGTCACGAACCTCGAAAGTGCCGAAACCAACGATAGAAACCTTCTCACCGCTTGCGAGTGCGTCTGTGATAGTGCTGATCATTGCATTTACAGCAGCTTCTGCATTCTTCTTTGTTGAGTCTGTCTTTTCTGCAACAGCGCTGATTAACTCAGTTTTTGTCATAATGATATCCTCCATTTTCCGATTGCCAGACAGCCATGCCGATGTCTCCATACTCAGGGAAAAAGCCTATGCATCGCTGATATTGGCAAATTAAATTTTACAATTGAATTATATACCCTTTGAGCCGATTTGTCAAGGAATTATGGAAAAAATGACAAATCGACCGATATAGAGCCTTTTGTACCCCTTTTTTTATACATTTCATCCATAGAAAACAGCGATTTTCCGTAACAGGGTGCTGAGAAAGCTATACTCAAAGTAAATTATGCCCCGATTTTTCCAGAAAATCCATTGGTATAGAATGGGCGAAAATTGACTAAATGTATTATTTTGAGCTGTCGGTGTATGGCAATAAAAAGGGCGGTCGATGACCGCCCTTGCAGATTCGGATATTTTATGATTCGGGAAGTGATGATATCATTTTAAGGGTGAATTTCTGGATGGCGAGGGCATCCTTTGAAGTCAGACCGTCGCTTTTACCCGAAACGTCGCCGTTTTTCAATCCCTGATCTGTTATGTGGTGGGTGTCAGTGCCCGTGAGACCGAATTTATCGGGATTAGCCACATACTGCATTATCAGGACTGCATCGGAAAGGTCAACACTTCCGTCGCAGTTGGCATCGCCTGCCTTGACAGGTGAATCGCTTGCTATGCGGATATAGCCGTTCTGTATGCCCTGAGTGAACACGTAAGCCTGCATGAGACGGCTGTTCTTGTCGTAGATGTCATTGACGAAAACGTCCTCAGTGACCTTGCCTTTTTCGTATTTTATCTCTATCGGGAATTCGTCGCCTTCCTTGACATCATCGGGGAGTTGGAGCGAGAACGTCCACATAATGCCGTCAAAGCCTGAATTCGGGCTTCCTGCGGTTGCGAGGAACAGGCAGTTTCCTTTTGAATATGACTCGGTGGAAAGCTCGGCAACAGCAGAGCCTTTGGTAGCGCTTGCGCCTCTTGCGTTGCTGACGAGTTTGAGCCTTTCGTCGAAATACACATGGAATCCCGTTGAGCTGTACTTCATATCAGCGCCTTTGATAACGATGCTCACGGTCTGCAAAGGGGATGACTTTGCTTCTTCGGGGGTCAGGGTGATCTGACTTGCCGAAAGTGTAGGCTTTACGGGAGATGATGCAATTTCCTCGGCTGAGAATCCTCCGTCAGCTTCGGCATTAGCGGCAAAAGGAAGATTTCCGCCGAAAACACTGAATGTGAGGAGTGCGGCGGATGCGAGAGTTGTTATTATCTTTCTTTTCATTTGTTCTGCCTCCTTAAAGGGGAATTATAGTGAACGTCAAAAATAATTTGACATTTTGCAATATTTCTGCCCACATTATATCACATATCAACAAAAAAATCAAATCTCATGCACATCTGAAAACACACTTAAAACAGGGATATTTTCTGCTTTCAACATGGCTTTTCGGCTATTATGGTTTAAACCGGTGTAAAAGATGCACAAAGGGAAGATGGCTTTATTGTTCAAAACATAGAATATTTGCAAATTCGACAACATGAATGATTTTTATGCTTGAATTATGTGCAAAATGTGGTATAATTATATCTGTACTATTAAGATAAGCTAATGATATGTAAATTCAAAAATCTAAAAATGGGGGTAATCCGATGAAAAAGACTATTATTACTATCGAAAGACAATACGGCAGCGGCGGCAGTGCCATCGGACGGCTCACCGCAGAAAAACTCGGTGTGAACTATTATAACAGACAGATACTTGAAATGACAGCGGAAAGATGCGGAATGTCACCCGAATATCTTGAATCGGCTGAGGAAAATGTTCCGACCAGCTTCCTTTATTCGCTCCTTCTCTCTGCAAATCCTGCAAGGACTATGGAGGAGAACCTTCCGCTTTCGGATAAAGTATTCCTGATGGAAAGCAGGATAATCAACGAGATCGCAGACAAGGAAAAGAGCTTCGTGCTTGTGGGAAGATGCGGAAACTACATCCTTGAAGAACGTGGATGTTTCAGCGTTTATATCTACGCAGACACAAAGTCACGCATACAGCGTGCCATCAACGATTACGGCATTGACGAGAACAAGGCTGAATCCATCATGAAAAAAGCGGACAAGCGCCGTGAGACTTTCTATAACGTCAATACAGGCGGTGCATGGCAGGACAAGGAGCAGTACGCTCTCTGCCTCAACAGCGCAATGCTCGGCGACGAAATGTGCGCTGAGATAATCGTTCGTGCTTACAATGAATATAACAGGATGTTTGCAGATAAAGAATAAGCTAACCAGTCAACTATCTCTATGAAGCCCTCTGTGCAGTTTTGTGCAGGGGGCTTCGGCGTTCATTAAGCAGAGGACGGATTTGGATTTGTAGGGGCGGCCTTTGGCCGTCCTCCAATAAACCAATGATGTTCACTGTTCATCCTATAAGTACATGAGCAGTGAGCAGTGAACAGTGCTTTGTATTTTTTTTCTGTTATCGGGTATAATTATATCATAAAACAACCGACCAATAATCAGAGGACAGATTGGGATTTGTATGGGCTGATATCATCCGCCCGTGAAAGTTCTATTTGTAGGGGCTGGCGTCCCCGACAGCCCACACCATAGGTAACGTTAACCAATT
>JAEDMD010000149.1 GCA_016303195.1 Oscillospiraceae bacterium
TGACATTTATTTTCTTCCTCAGCGATACCACATCCAAAGCGTCGGTATTTCCGTCGGAATCAACATCATAGAACACCGCTTTGTCCTTTTCGGGAGAAGATGTTCCGTGAAGAAATCGGCTTAAACCTACAAGATCGGCAACATTTACATCTCCGTCGGTGTTTGTGTCGCCTATGCCGTATTCGCATGGCGGTGCGGATGTGCGGTCATAAACATGGAGAACCGACGGAACAAGGAGTTTCCACGAACTATGCGCCCCCCCTGCTTTTTGCAGTTCGCTGTCGGAACACATGAACCACTTGTACGATGATGTCTGGTCATCCCATGTGGTGTCGGAATGGAAATAATGCCCGTCTATATTGAGTATATTCCACGCATGGTCATTGCTGTGGACGTAGTATGATTCTATTCCTGCCTCACGCAGAAGCAGGTCATACAGGCTTGCATAGCCCTCACAGACGGTCTTGGTATTCATGAAAACCGAAGCATCATGGTGATTTCGGTCAGCATTGATATTGTCAGTGTCATATTCGGTATTGGCACATATCCAGTCATGAAGCGCTCTCGCTTTCTGTATATCGCTCATGGAATCGTTAGTAACTTCATTTGCAACACGTTTGACATTGGCTTTTACATATTCGTTGATAAATCCCACATCCTGTGCGCCGTTGAAGTTTTTCAGGATGAAATCCTTGTACTTGCTGTTGAAATCCCCTGTTTTGCTGTCAAAGGCAGGTTCGGAGTTGATATTCATCAGGTCAAGGCAATAGCTGAACGCTCTCGGTGAAAAAGTCAGGTCATCGGAAATGTCGATGTTTTTCAGTTTCGGCAGGCTTGCAAATGCCGAAATCTCCACATTTCCGCCATTATTGAATGACACGCTCTCCAGCGCATCACAATCCGCAAAAGCCATTCCGCCAACGTTTGCCCTCCCCTCAAAAACAACGCTGTTCAGCTTTTTGTTGTTTCTGAATGAATTATTGTCCAGCGAACAATTACACGGAATAGTCAGCGTATCAAATGCACATTCGGCAAATGTTTCGTAGCCTATGGTGACTTTCCGGCAGTCTTTCGGGAAAACTATCTCTTTCAGTGCATGACAGCCCACAAAAGGATGGCCCGTTATATTAAGATTACTGACATCTCCCGAAAATTCGACTTTTTCCAGACATTCGCATCCCTTGAATACATCATTGTTAAGTTCCTTTATTTTATGAGGGATATTTATCTCTCTGACTGTCGAAAACTGAAATGCACCTATATGCAGAAAGGAGTAGCTTTCGGGGATAGTGACCGAGCGAATGACATCATTATATTTGAACGCCCTGTAATCTATACCGATCACACGCTTTCCGTTCAAGGTTTCGGGAAGAACGATATTAGCTTCATTGCCGTTGTATGAGGTTATTACCAGCTCTGAGTTATATCGCTCAGAGTAATCATAATCACCATCTGTAAACGCTGAAGCAGGTGCTGCAAAGCAAACCGAACTTATTACGGCAGTCATTGCCGTTATTGCCATTTTGTGTTTCATTGCTGTCTCCTATTACTGACTTCGGCAAATTAATATTGATAATTATTTCGTCGGGCAAGCCGAGGTAAATTCTTATGTAACAGCCGTGAGACATTGCTTCGCTCGTCTCACTACTTTTTTAGGGAGGGCGCTGCCCTCCCCCTTACCCCCACCTGCCAAAGGGATGTGATCCCTTTGGAAACCCGGTGTGCGCCTTCGGCGCTTTTTATTTGCTGTCGTCATTTTTCCAGCCGAAATCGTAGATGAGCGGTCTTTCAAGCTCGGTTTCGTTTACGATTATCTTTCGTCTGCCGTTGACGATACGGATATTTTCATCGGGTGCATATGTATCCTTGCCGATAGCAGAACGGACAGTTGCCTGTGTATCGGAATTTATCAGGTCAAGGACGGTATCACTGCCGTATCCGCCGAAAAGAAGTGCATTTCTTCCCGAATTTTCCAGTTTTAGAGCGGATTCTACCAGATTCAGTTCCGATCTTCCGTTCAGTGCGCCGAAAATCGTCGAATCGTCTGCGGTTACCTTTATTTCTGCGCCGATACGCTTTGTATTGATAGTCGCTTTATCACCGCCGACAGTTCCAAAAACTGACAGTTTCTTGCCGAATCCGTAATAATAAACGGAGGTCTGACATATGGTCATATCAGCATTGTTTTTCAGCGAACCGATGAGAACTCCTGTTCCGACGACGAAATCCGCCTCGATATGGCAATAGTTCAGTTCAATATCAGCCCGACCGGTGATAGCGCCGAATCCGACACAATCCTCGTTATTCGCCTTTAAATTGTATTCGCCACGGTGTACCTGTATACTTCCGCCAAGTCCCGAACCGATACAGACACCGTACTGACCGTGACAGTTGATGTTTATAGGGCCGTCCTGATCGAATATCAGTTCGCCGTGACGAGAATGATGATCGTTTCCGATTCCGAAAAATTCAGCCGCATTCAGTTCGATATCCAGCGAACCGTTTCCCTCTACCACGAATCTTGACGACTCAGGCACTTTTATGCCCGAACCGAACATTGTGTTCGATCCGAGAAGAACAATGGTAACATCCACATTTTCGCCGACTTCAATACACGGGCGCTTCTTGATATTGGAGAAATACACATCCTCCAGCGTGATGCGTCCGCTGTATCCCGATTCTATACGCATATGCAGATCGGTCTTCATCTTAGGGATGCCGATGACGGAGATGTCCTTGTATACCATTTCATCAGCGCCCACAACGATATCGCTGTAACCGTCCCTGATAAGCTGAGTAAGGGAAATACGGTTGGTCTTGCCTGAGTAGTATATTTTCTTCATCGCACCGTCAATGCGTTCCTGATAGTACTGCATGATCTCGCTGCGTTTCTTTTCATCTATATGCGGTATTATCTCAGCCTTTGGCTTTGAGGTATAGAATCCCTGAATAAGGTCTGCGCCGAGATGGATGACTGTACGCAGTTCCTCGGATGTCTCAACTCCCTCAGCAAGGGCGAGGATATCGTTATCGTGGCAGAAATCTATTATCTCACGGACGAAATGCTGTTTTTTCGGCTGATTGTGTATATCGCCCACCAGCGAATGGTCTATCTTTACATAGTTCGGCATATATCTCAGCAGATTGCTGACATTTGAATAGCCTGTGCCGTAATCGTCAACGGCAATATCAATATTGAGTTTCTGATAGAACTGTTTCAGCTTCATCAGGTCTTCGTCATTGAGTTCAGCTTCTTCTGTGAGTTCAATTACAACTTTATCGGAAATTTTTTCAAGGTGAGTGCTGATATCCGAAAGGTCGCCGTCACTGACCATTACTCCGGGGATGCTGTTGATAAATACCTTCGCATCGCCGAAAACTTCCTTTTTCTCGTTGACGATACGCAGAACATTGAGGAATGTGGAACGTTCAACGTCGAAAAGTCTCTCCTGCATTGTGGCATACTTGATGATGGAAAGGGGCGAAACAAGAGTCGAAGTCTTTGCCCTCATAAGCGCTTCATATGCATATATCTCGCCGTTTTCCGCCTTGACGATCGGCTGGAAATGGTAATCGAAAAGATTCTCGTCAAGTATCTGTGTAACAAGGCTGTAATCTGCCTTTTCCTTTTCGTCAAGGCTGTCATAGGCATAGGAATAAATGGCGAATTTGCTGTTACGCAGGCGTTCAAAGCGCTTTTGCAGGGCTTTGAGGGTGATATTGCGCCTTATCGCCTCGAATCCGATATTTACCGAACCTATCCATCTTCTGTAAACATCATCGTATGAACTGAGTTCATCCTTATATCTGACAGCCGCATATCCGTAGCAATACTCACCGCAGAAAACGGGAGTGAAGATATAGGCTGAGGGTGAATCACGGAATTCCATTAACTCAGGAAGCATATCCGCCGACGGGAATGTCTGGTCAAGGCCTGCTATATTGTTCTTATGGTCGCTGTAATATCTGACAGCGTGTATCATATTCTCGCTGTAACCATCGTTTTTCACATGGATATTTCCGCCCATATTCGCCCATCTGCTGTTGAGACAGAGGTGGAATTCCCTGATATCGCCAAGCTGATACACATAGGAATAGACAGTGCCGATATATTCGATAAGCGAGGACTGTGCCACAAGAGTTTCGTTCATGGTGTTGAATACCGAATCATAGCCTTCTTCGGATATCTCAGTTCCCCATTTTTTTCGTCTTATGCGGTATTCTGGCATTGTGGAATTATGGCATCCGCAGCTTTCACCGAGAAGAAGTCTCGGCTTTAAGGTGAAAGCATCAGGTATCATCCCTTTCATTTTCTGCATGAGAAAATCGAAAGCATATTCGCCGAAATCCTCGGATGGGAGAAGTGCCGATGTGATGGAACATGGGCTTGTCTGTCCCTCATAGGTGGAGTCATAGCCGACAACTCTCACATCTTCGGGAACACGGATACCGTGGGCGTTGAAAGCCTTGCAGATACCTATTGCCATCTGGTCATTGGCGCAGGCGATGGCATCGGGGAGAGTTTCGCCCTGAGAGAGAAGCTGTTCGGCATAGACCTCACCGCTCTGATACCAGTAATCGCCGTAGAATATGCGGTTTTCGGAGACAGTCAGCCCTGCCTTTTCCATTGCATCACGATAAGCCTGCAAGCGTTCCTTTGAATGTCTGTGCCATTTTTTACCTGACACAAAGGCAATATCCTTGCAGTTATGAACAGTGATGAGATGGGAAATGATATCAAAAACAGCCGAGTAGCTGTCGATGTAGATGCTTGGGAAAATATCGCTTTCCTTTTCAATAACGACAGTGGGCTTGTTGAAGTTATCTTTCAGTCTTTTTTCGAGCATATCGGCGGCTTTTTCGGTCTGTATGCTGTCTTTGAGGATAACAGCACCGCTGAAGTGTTCGGGATTCATCAGGGAGAAGATATTGGATTCGCCCTTTTCGTGTTCGGGGGTATCCTGATATTTGCGGTACATAGAGAACACACAGACATCGAAACCTGCTGCAAGGGCTTTTTTATTGAAACCTTTGATGAAACGGCTCTGATATGCTTCATCAGCCTGTCCGACAAACAATGCAAGTCTTTTTCTTGAGATAGTCATATTATGTCAAATCCTTTCCGCAGCAACAAAATTCGGCTTTATGGTAATGTGTGGAATAAGCAACAAAAAAGTAGAGAGCGAGGTATTTTATTTCGTGTTTTTTTGTTTTAATTATACCATATATATAATATTAATGTCAACTGTTGAGGGGATTTATTTCACGGCAACAGCATTTACTTTAAAAAAATATAAAAAAGCGCCGCAGGCGCACGT
>JAEDMD010000150.1 GCA_016303195.1 Oscillospiraceae bacterium
AAAAGCCATAGTATTCAATGATACTATGGCTTTTGAATTATATTTATTTTACGCTTTTGGCATTTTCTTTCTGATATCGTTGAGGCGTTCAAGCGCATTTTCGAGGGTTTCATTCTTTTTAGCATAATGCAGTCTTATATAGCGGTTTTCAGGCTCTTTGAAGAAACTTGAACCAGGAACAGCTCCCACACCGACATATTCAGCAAGTTTTTCGCAGAAGTCAAGATCGCTTTCGTAGCCGAATTCAGAAACATCCAGCATGATATAGTAAGCACCCTGCGGAACTGTATGTCTGATACCGATAGTATCAAGTCCCTTTAAGAAAAGGTCACGCTTTTCGGTGTACTTGTCCTGAAGCCATTTATAGTAATCGTCACCGAATCTCAGACCCGTTACAACGGCTTCCTGCAAAGGTGCGGCAGCGCCGACTGTGAGGAAGTCGTGGACTTTTTTCACGGTATCGATTATATGCGGAGGAGCGATGACATAGCCAAGTCTCCAGCCTGTTATGGAATAGGTCTTTGAAAGGGATGAGCAGGAAATAGTACGCTCCCACACATCTGGCAGGCTTGCGAAATAGATATGCTTGTGCGGAGCATAAACAATATGCTCATACACCTCATCAGTGATAACGAATGTATCGTATTTTTTTGCAAGATCGGCAATTATCTGCAATTCTTCAAGAGTAAATACCTTGCCGCAGGGATTTGACGGATTGCAGAGAATGAGAGCCTTAGGATGCTGTCTGAAAGCGTCTTCAAGCACATTCGGGTCGAAATTGAACTCAGGCGGCACAAGAGGAACATATATTGGCTCAGCGCCCGAAAGTATCGTATCAGCGCCATAATTTTCATAGAAAGGCGAGAACACGATGACCTTATCTCCGGGATTTGTGACAGACATCATGGCTGCCATCATAGCTTCGGTGCTTCCGCAGGTAACAACGATCTCGCCGTTGGGGTCGATATTTCTTCCCATGAGACGGGACTGCTTTTCGGCGAGGGCTTCACGGAAATTCTGAGCGCCCCATGTAATTGAATACTGATGGAAATCCTCTTTGGTGACCTCGGCAAGGCGGTCGAGGATAGCTTTCGGCGGCTCAAAATCTGGGAATCCCTGAGAGAGATTGACTGCGCCGTATTTATTGGAGATCCTTGTCATTCGTCTTATGACGGAATCTGTAAAGTTTGCTGTGCGGTTAGATAATTCTGGCATATTATTCTCCTTAAATCATATTAAATGAAGCGGGCGGATAATATCCGCCCTGAACTGACTATTTGCCGATCCGCACGCAGCAAACATCAGTTTGCGGATGTGCGGGGCGCTTTAAATCTTTAAGGCAACACCGCACAAAGCCCACCTGACGGCTTTGCACTGAATCTGCTTGCATATTTTCCGTCATCTTGCACAGAAATCTCTTGACATACGTAAGTATGCCTGCGAAATTTCTATACAATCTGACGAAAAATCTGTCGGCGCATCTTCAGCACAATCTTTGTGCGGTGCTGCCTTAATTATAGTGAACATCAAATTATTTTTGACGTTCACTATAATTATATCATCATCAGATGTTATAGTCAATATTTCTTTCATCAATAACTCGTCTTGACTTATGCTCTGAACGAGTATTAAGACCGCCATCAGGATGAACGATCACCTTTGCAGGCTTAACACCGATACGAGCCTTCAGTGCTGCTGAAACTTCTGCTGCAACTGTATCATCATCCTTCGGATTATCGGAATTCTTTTCGATCTCTACTGCATACTTGTTAGTGAAATCCTTCTCGAAGATACGGATGAGGTACTCACCTGTGATACCGCTCTGCTCACGGATAACAGCTTCGATATCGCTTGGGAAAACATTAACAGCGGAAACGATGAACATATCGTCCTTTCTGCCGAGGATGTGGATTCTGCCGTGTGTACGTCCGCATTTGCAGGGAGTAGTGTCGATGCGTCCGATATCGCCTGTCTTGAATCTGATAAGAGGACGAGCGTGTTTGCGGAGAGTTGTGAAAACAAGTTCACCTGTCTGACCGGGTTCAAGAACTTCACCTGTGTGGATGTCAACAGTCTCAACGAGGATGTGGTTTTCAGCGATATGGAGGCCGTCATGGTATTCGCACTGTGCAGCGCAAGCACCGAAGATATCTGACAGACCGTAGAAATCATATACCTCAGCGCCCCAGAGGTCTTCGATAGCCTTTCTTGTAGCATCGATAGAACCGCCAAGTTCGCCTGCAACGATGATCTTCTTTATGTTAAGATCCTTCTTTGGATCGATTCCTGCCTTGAGAGCCTTTTCACCGAGCTGCCAAGCGTATGAAGGAGAAGTCCAGATAACAGTCGGCTGATAAGTTTTAAGTATAAAGAGGAGTCTTTCACTTGGGAGAGTGCCGCCCCAGATACATAAAGCACCAAGGTTCTGAGCGCCGATTACATCAGGGCCGCCAACGTACAGTGAGAAGTTGAGAGCGTGAACGTAGCGGTCATTCGGTCTCATTCCAACCTGCCAGAACCAACGGCTTTCAGTTTCCTGAAATTCGTCGAAATCCTTCTTTGTGAACGGGCTCATTGTAGGAACACCTGTTGAACCTGATGAAGTGGAGATGAATACAACATCCTCCTCAGGAACAGCGCAAAGCTCGCCGAGGAATGAACCAACGCCCTGAGTGTCACGCTGAGTTTTCTTGTTTATGAAAGGGAATTTTTCAATGTCCTTGAGTGTCTTGATATCTTCAGGCTTAACACCTGCTTCATCGAATGAACGCTTGTAGTAAGGAGCGTTATCGTAAGCGAATTTTACGATCTCCTTCAGATCTTCAAGCTGTCTCTTTTCAAGTTCGGGACGTGGGAGAGTTTCAAGCTCCTCATCCCAGAATTTATTATTAATATCTCTGCTCATTGTTTTATCCTCCATTATTGATTATTTCTATATGTTTGGTATGCTTATATTATAGCGCATTTATCGGCATTTGTCCAATATTTATGATTTATCATCGGTTATAGACTAAAGTTATAGGTTTAGTCGTGATTAAAGTTTTTGTTGATATATTCCCATTTCTTGTCACGGGAATCGGTGATTATCCTGATATCATCGTCGCTGAGATGACGGAAACGTCCCTGCTTTCTAAGGTAATCCTCAACACTTGTGAACTCCTTAGGCTTACGGTTCAGTGTAAATTCGCCGTTTTCATATTCAGCCAGATACCACAGACCGCTGTCAACGACTTCTCTTGCAATATTTATAGTCTCATCCACGGGAACGCCCCATCCTGTCGGACAGGGAGCGATGACATGAATGTATTTCGTACCCTGTATCTGTGAAGCCTTGCGGACTTTAGCGATGAAATCGTCGATATATCCGACGCTTGCAGTTGCCGCATAAGGGATATCATGAGCGGCGGCTATCTCGAACATATTCTTCTTTGGGCGGATATTTCCGTGGATATTCTTACCCGCAGGAGTAGTAGTAGTCTTAGCGCCGAAAGGAGTAAGACCGCTTTTCTGTATGCCTGTGTTCATGTATGCTTCATTGTCGTAGCAGATGTAGATTATATTATCATTACGGTCGATCGCACCTGAAAGTGCCTGTATACCGATATCAGCAGTACCTCCGTCACCTGCAAATCCGACAGCAGTGAAGTCCTTGAAGCCTCTTGCACGAAGACCTGCCTCAACACCTGTCAGCATTGAAGCTGTACCGGCGAATGTGGAAATTATAGAATTATTTGAGAAGCAAAGCTGTGGAAAATTGAATCCGACAGCGGACATACATCCTGCCGGAAGAACAGAAACAGCGTTCTTTCCGAGAACTTTAAGTGCCGCTCTGACTGCAAGACTTCCTCCGCATCCTGCACAGGCTTTATGACCGTAGAAAAATTCCTCACGGGAAATGCTGTCAGCAGTATTAGCCATTGCTGTCACCTCCGATTCCGATGAAATTAACATTTGAAGTGCCGTTTGTGATATCATCGAAGATATCCTCAATATCCGAAGCGGAAATATTTCTTCCGCCAAGACCTGCGATGAAGTTATAGCCCTTGATATTGACATCCGCCTTTTTCAGAGCGGAATTAACATTTGTAAATACTGTACCCTCACTGCCGAAAGAAATATCCTTTTCAAGCACACCGTAAGCCTTGACATTTTTCAGTGCCTCAGCGATTTCCTTATGAGGGAACGGACGCATATACCTGATCCTGAGAACACCTGCTTTTATGCCTTTACTGCGGAGTTTATCGGCGGTTTCACGGCAAAGTCCTGCAATACTTCCGAGGGTGACGATAACATAATCGGCATCATCGGTAAGGTAGGTTTCGATAAGTCCCGAATACTTTCTTCCGAATATTTCAGCGAATTCCTTTTCTGTTTCGGCAATGACCTTTCTTGCGGCGAGGACACCTTCATGCTCCTTGAACTTGAAGATATAGTTGGTGTCAGGGCCTGCGGAGAAAGCCATATTTTGGGGAGAATCGAAATCTATGCGGTTATCCGTTTCGTAGGGCGGCAGGAACTTGTCAGCCTGTTCACGTTCGGGAATATCAACAGGCTCATATGTATGAGTCAGCACGAAACCATCCAGATTAGCCATGAACGGAGTTGAAACGTCAGGGCTTTCGGCTATCTTGTAACTCATAAGCGCAAGGTCAAGGGCTTCCTGAGCATTTTCAGCGTAAGCCTGTATCCATCCGCTGTCAAGCTGAGAAAGACTGTCACGCTGATCGCCGTAAATGTTCCACGGAAGTGCGGTTGAACGGTCAGCATTCATCATAACGATGGGGAAACGTCCGCCTGACGCATAGTAGAGACATTCAGCCATGTAGAGAAGTCCCTGTGATGATGTAGCTGTGAAAGCTCTTGCACCTGCGGCACTTGCACCGATAGCGCAAGAGAGAGCGGAATGTTCGGATTCAACATGGACATATTCAGCATTAAGACTGCCGTCCTCGACCATTTCCGAAAGTCTCTCCACAACGATAGTCTGCGGAGTTATCGGGTAAGCGGAAATTACCTGCGGACGGGCAAGTCTTATGCCTTCAGCGAAGGCTTCATTGCCTGATAAAAATTTTCTGCTCATCAGCGTTCAGCCTCCATTCTTATAGCGTTCGGTCTGCATATCTTAGCGCATATACCGCATCCCTTGCAGAAATCGTAATCTATCTGAGCTTTTTTATCATTGATGGAAATAACACCGTCGGGGCAGTAAAGGTAACACTGCTGACATCCGACACATTTCTGAGGATCGATTACAGGGCGGATACTTCTCCAACCGCTGTTGACGGAAAC
>JAEDMD010000151.1 GCA_016303195.1 Oscillospiraceae bacterium
GTTTGAGTTTCAGGCTTGATTCAAACTTTTTTGACAGACTGAAAGGACGGCCAATAGCCGTCCTTGCACATTATTTAAATCTGTCAGCGTGATTGCCTGCGGAGGCACTCCGCTATTCGGTTTCGGGGCGGGAGAGGACTTTAACTCTGCAAGCCACGATCCTGTGATGCTTGACCTCGGTAACATCAATGTGCATACCATCGGTGTCAAGGCTGACCTGTGTGCCGTTTTTGGGTATCTGTCCCAGCCTGTCAATGACATATCCGCCGAATGTGTCATATTTATCCGCAGGCAGTTCAACGTCAAGTTCATCGCATACCTCGGTAAGTGAACTGATACCCGGAACTGTCCATTCATCGTTGCCTGTGCTTATCAGCTTTACAGTCGGTTCATCTTCGGGATCGTCTGCAAAATCACCAACAAGCTGTTCAACCAGATCGGTGATGGTCACGATTCCGCTCATTCCGCCGTATTCATCGACAACAACAGCAAAATGTGACGAGCCGTCCTGTTTCATCTGCTCAAAAAGCCTGTCCGCCTTCATATTCTCATGAACGAAAAGCGGTTCACGAACGGCATTTTCCATGATATTCTCTCTGCTCTTGTCATCAAGACGGAAATAATCCTTAGCGTCAAGGACACCGATAACATTGTCCACGCTCTCACCGCAAACAGGAAATACCGAATGTCTTGTGCGGTGGATAGTTTCTTCCCAGACGGAAATATCGTCAGCGCTCCACAGCACCGAAACATCCGTCCTGTGCGTACAGACCTGTTCGGCGGTGAGATCGTCAAAGGCGAAAACGTTCTTGATGATGCGGTTCTCGTCCTCGTCGATAGTGCCTTTTTCAGCGCCTGCATCGGACATCATGAGGATCTCCTCCTCAGTGACCGTATCGAGGCTGCTTTCGGGGTCGATGCCGAAAATATGCATCAGACCGTTGGCAAAGAATTTAACGACAGCAGTCAGCGGTGCAAAGAAGACCGACACAAAGCCGATGAACCTGCAAAGTCCGAGAGCTGTTTTTTCGGGAGCTCTTGCGGCGATGCACTGAGGGATGAGTTCGCCGAAAATGAGCATGAGACAGGTCACAGCGACCGCCAGAACTGCCGCAGATGCCGCAGAGACAATATTTTCCGATACAGGCGCACCTGCCTCCATGATCTTTTTGGTGATCGGTGCTGTAAAGCTGAAAGCGGCAAAAGCACCGCTGAGACAGCAGGCGAGCATGGAAGCCGAGCGGATAGCCGACAGGAAGCGTTCAGGCTTTGCCGCCAGTTTTTTGATTTTTTTTGCATTTTTGTTTCCGTCTGCCGTCAGCTTGTCAAGTTTAGATTCGCTTGCAGAGACTACCGAGACCTGAGCGCAGGTCAGCAGGGCGAGAAGCACGATTAATACTATTTGCAGGATCAACTGCCCGATCATTCCATATTCCTCCGATAATTTAAAGTGCCGCACAGATATGCAGGCATAAAATTGCATTAGAACTTGTCATCATAAATAAGCGCAAAAAGACACAGCCTGTCACAACAAAAAGTGAAGACCGTGCCTTATATTTGAATCTGTAAAAGAGTTTTTATTCCAATAATAAGGGTAACTGCCGTCAGGGGCACTATCCATCTGAGTTTACACCTCCGAAAGTATTATATCACATATTATACCGCATATTTGGTATAATGTCAAGGGGGAAGTTTTTATTGTCCACGGCAACAGCATTTACTTTTAAAAAAATATAAAAAAGCGCCGCAGGCGCACGTTCTGGGGTCAAGGGGGATGTTATCTCCCTTGCAGGGGGTGAATGAGGGGGACAGCGTCCCCCTGACAAAGCAGTAAAGCAAGCGCAGCGATGCTTTACGGTCGTTTCTCAAGAAATATGCCTTACCACAAAAAGTAAATGCTGTTGCCCTGTTTTATTGTCATGGGTTTCAATTCCGACAAATCAAAAAAGGCGGCATATAGCCGCCTTTCTGTTACTGATTGATATTGATAGAAGGAATTTCAACTTCAGGAATATCTATTTTGAAATCTTCCTCATTAAAACTGAAACCTGAGCCTGAACTGCTTGCAGATGAATCATTTGAAGTTGTTGTTGCAGGTTCTTCATCTTCTTCGATGTCCTCAAATTCCTCGAAATCGAAATCCTCCTCATCGAAGTCCTCCTCATCGAAGTCATCCTCGAAATCTTCCTCATCGAAATCGTCATACTCATAGCTGCTGCCTGTGCCGTAAGCACCGTCAGCCATCATCTTAGCCTTGTCCTCAACATCCTTGAAACCGAGCTTTGTGAGAATGTCAGCGCAGAACTTCTCGAAATCTTCCTGAGCAACATAGTCAGAGAGTGTGAAACTGCTCATGCTGTCCTCGTTGAGAACAAGTGCATTGCTCTTGTCAGGGAGAGTTACATTTCCGCCGTCAGTGGTAGAAAATCCAAGTGTGAATTTACCGTAGTCAGTGCCCTCGACCTTGATATCCATTGACATATTCTGTGACTTGCCGTCAGAAGCAAGAACAAGTGTCAGAGGATCGGTGGCGGGGATATTTACAGTGATAGTTCCCTCAGCATAGCCTAATTCTTCGTTTACTACCTTGATGCCGTCGAAATCGAAAGTGATAGTCTCGCCCTCAGAGGTAACGTCGATCTTACCTGTGTAAGCCTTGTCTGAGCTTTCGGTAGCTGTGAGAACTGCAACAGCCTCATCTTCACCGAAACTGAATTCGCCTCTGATCTGATCGCCGTCCTTGCCGATAACAGCCTTGAACTCCTCGCCGTCGCTGTCAGCAACGCTGACACCTCTGATCTGACCTGTGGGGTCGATGTATGTCTTGAAAGTTACGGTATCGTCACCGCCTTCTGATTCGCTGATCTCTGTGAGAGCATCCTCAAGACCTGAAGCGAATTCGTTGGCATCAACACCGAGTCTGTCAACGATGATACCCTTTGCGATATCGTCATTTTTCAGCTCATTGATAACATTTGAAGCCATTTCCTTAGCCATATCGGCAGTAACAGGAACTTCTGCAACAGTGTAGTCTACCTGAATGTCAGCGATGTCGATGGTTTCCTTCTTTTCGATGGTAACATCCTTAGTTGTGTTGTTCCATACGCCCACATACTTATTGATCTCGTCCTCTACCTGCTGAGCGGTGATAATGCTCTCAGGGTCTTCGATGAAATCGCCATAGAAATCGAGGAGCTTCTGTGCGTTCTCGTCGTATATGATCTCCTCTGCCATTGAACTTGCGTCGATTACCATCCACTTTTCAGCAAGCTCAGGGCAGCGGAATGAGATATTCATAGTCTTGGGGTCGATAGCATAATCAACAGTGAACAGTTTGTCGTTATTGAATAAAGCACCGATGTTGTAGTTCATGCCTGCATTTCCCATAGTGCCGTTGAAGTCAAGGTTTATCGACTTTGCGTTTTCGATGAGGGAAAGGAGTTCCTCGTCACCGTCAGCCATAGACTTAGCCTGTTCCTTGAGTGCATCTGAGACCTCGAAGCCGATGTTGTAATTAATGCCCATGCCGTTCTTGATCTTCTGAGCGGACTTTTCGTAATCTGCGCTTGCCTTCTTAGCGATCTCGGAAGCGTTGTTCTCGCAGATCCAAGCGTAATACTTTTCAGGCTTCATAGTGCGGAGCTTGACCTGATTCTTGACTGTATCGGAGAAAGCGTAAGCTGAAGCGCATCCGCCTGCAACAGCAACAGCAGTGATACCGCCGATAACAGCGGCTTTCTTGCCCTTTCTCTTTCCTGTGATGGTCTCAACACCCGAAACGCTGTCGTAACCGTTTCCAAACTGTGTATTCTGATTTTCAGACATAAATAATCCCTCCGAAAATATGGTGAATTTAAATTTATGGGAAATTATGTGATTTTGCTTTCCCGATATGCATATATTATCACAAATCAGTCCATATGTCAATACATATGAATCAACTTTGGTAAAACTGCAACAAACGAACCATTTAACTGTTCAAGGGTTTATTATTTGTGCATAGCCGAACTTATAATAAGTTCATATAACCTTTTTATAATGTCGGCGGTCACGGAAATTATAAATAACATATTTCCAAAAAACTTTAAAAGATTTAAAGACTTCTTAAACTTTCCGATGCTATAATGGCATTACAAAAATAAACAAACGCTCCTGTGTGCTGACAAAAACCAAGTTCTTTACAATTAAAGAAAAATATGTTATAATAGCACAGGAGCATCCGCTAAAAGGAGGATGTTTCATCATGAGGATAACAAGTATTTTTAAGACTGCAATTATTATCGGTGCGCTGGGCGGACTGCTCTGGCTCGGCATTTCAAAGTTCGACAATGTAGCCAACGACAACGCAAGCTCTGCCATCGACCAACGCCATGCAGTTGAAGACACGATCACTGACAGCGGAAAATAATCCCTTTCAGTGACGCTATGGAGGGAAAAATATGCTTTTAGCTGTGGATATCGGCAATACCAACATCGTTTTCGGATGTGTTGACGAAAAAGACAATATCGTGCTTTTCGAGCGCATTTCTACAAATCACAACGCTACCGCCGCAGAATATGCAGTAATGATACATACTATTCTTGAAATGCACAAATTCATTCCCGAAGATATCGACGATGCAATAATGTCATCAGTTGTTCCGTCCGTTACCGCTACTGTCAAGGAAGCGATCCGCAAACTGTTCGGAGTTGATGTAATGTTAGCAGGCCCCGGAGTGAAAACAGGTCTGAATATACTCATTGACAATCCTGCACAGCTTGGAAGCGATCAGGCAGTTGATGCCGTTGCCGCTATCAATCAGTATCCTGTCCCTCTTATTATAATAGATATGGGAACTGCGACCACTGTTTCCGTAGTTGACAAGAACAAGAATTATCGTGGCGGACTTATCATGACAGGCATGGGAGTTGCCGCTGATGCGCTTATCGCACGTACCGCACAGCTTCCGAAGGTGAATTTTGAAGCGCCGAAGAATATAATCGGAACTAATACTATCGACTGTATCAAGAGCGGACTGCTTTATTCAAATGCCTGCGCCCTTGACGGAATAATCGAGCGAATCGAGGAAGAACTGGGCGAGAAGTGTACAGCCGTTGCAACAGGCGGACTTTCGGAACTTGTTGTACCGCTTTGCAAAAAGAGGATAATCGCAGACGGCAATCTCCTCATCAAAGGTCTTGCCATCATTTACCGCAAGAACAGCAAATGATAAAAAAAGTTTGAATCAAGTCTGAAACTCAAACATTGGGTTTCCAAAGGGATCACATCCCTTTGGTCAGGTCAAG
>JAEDMD010000152.1 GCA_016303195.1 Oscillospiraceae bacterium
CTTTGACAGCTTCGGCACTAAGGAAAATTTCATCCTTGTTGATCCCGTTCTCGGTGATTCGGGTAGTCTCTATGCAGGCTTCACAGGCGAATTTGTTGCAGAAATGAGAAAACTCTGCTCAAAGGCTGACTATATCATCCCGAATATGACAGAAGTTTCATTTCTGCTGGATATTCCGTATACCGAAGATTATGACGAGGCTTATGTTAAGGATGTACTCAAAAAACTGTCCGAGCTTGGATGCAGAATACCAATACTTACAGGTGTCTGCTACGACGGTCAGAAACAGGGCGCTGTGGCTTACGATTCCGAAAGCGGAAATTATTACAGCTCGTTCGGCAGAAATGTAGATCAGCATTTTCACGGTACAGGCGATATCTTTTCAAGCGTTTTCACTGGTGCGGCGGCTATGGGAAAGCCTTTGCAGAAATGCCTTGATATCGCTGTAAATTACACTCTCGACTGCATTGAAGCCACAATTCCGCATTTTGAAGAAACGTGGTACGGAAGCTGTTTTGAGCTTTGCATTGAGAAACTTATCAAATACATGAAGGAATGAAAGTGTATGTGGGAAATTCTTGTGAAAATGGGAGTTATTCTGCGCTCTGACATAAATAATGACATAAATCCCGAAATTGCCGCATATCTGAAGGATATGCTTTACGGTACAAAAACAGCCGATGATCTGATCGGAATGTTGAAAAGCAGACACTATCGCCTTGAAATAAATTACGATGACCTTAATACGATCCCAAATGAGGAGACGGCATTCGCCGTACATTCGATCAATGCGATGTATGACGCACTGAAAAGCGGAAATACAGACCTTGCATATGACATTGCCGATGTATGGCAGGCTTTGCCTGAGATTCATCTCCTCAGCGATAAAAATTCGGTAGACAGCTTCAATTCTGTCTATATCAGCAATGTCAACAGCAAATGGAAGAAAGATATCATTCCGAAACTGCTGTTCATAAGAAAATAATTTTAATATTAATTGCTATCGGGGAAAACTTAATGTCAGTTTTCCCCGATATTTCGCTATTTAAGTATATCGTCAAGTTCTATGCCGTATCTGCGTAATATCTGTCTCAGCCATTCAAGACGGGCATTACAATTTGCTGACGGAATATTCGCTGTAACTGTTACAGTTGTGGACGTTTCAGTTGAAGTTGTATTTACAAATGTTGTGGTCATTGTTTCAGTTGTCTCATCTGTCTCTTTCTCAAGATCATCTGATGCCGCAAAGAACTGCGTCCAGTAATACCTTCCATTCCGCTCTGTTACACCAATTCCCATATATTCCACATTAACATTCAGAATATTTGCTCTGTGTCCCGAAGAATTCATCCATCCGTTCATGACTTCTTCGGGGCTTCTTTGTCCGTATGCGATATTTTCGCCGATATATCGGTATCTTATGCCCATATCAGTTACTGCTGTGAAACAGCTTTTGCCGTTTGGTCGTGTATGGGAAAAATATGTCTGTATCTCCCCTGCTCTCAGATTCGCCGCTTCGCTGAGCTTTTCCGAATATTTCAGCGGTTTCAGACCGTTTGCCGAACGCTCACGGTTGACGATATCTGCTACTTCATGAGCATATTTTTCCAGTGTATCGCTGTCATAAACTGCCGCCCCATTTGCGCTGAACATAGTGAACGGCTGAGTTGTACTGAGTACCGAACCAATAAATGTAAAGACAACTGCAATGGCAGTCACCAGTCTGAATATCCTTGTTTTCATTATGATTTCCTCCTTAAATGCAAGTTCAGGAGCTCCGTAAATTTATAATAACACATATCTCGCTTTGAAGTCAATGTTTAAATATTTCCGTAAATGTTTACTAATTGTACTGATAAAATTTGAGAATCTTCAAAACTCACACCAAATCTGCGTTTTGTGAGTTGTTATTTTGCCTTAATAATAATACAATTATATTAACAGTAATTGTGTACTTTTAAAGGAGGTATTTTTATGAATTTATTAAAGAAACTCACAGCAGGCGCTTTAGTGTCAGCCGTTACCCTCATGGGGACTGCCGCACTTCTCCCTGAAGGCCTGCTTGACCGTACAACTTTTGTTGCTAACGCAGAAACTACTATAAACAACCCTCTTATCTGGTCAGACGTTCCCGATGATGATATCATCCGTGTCGGCGATACTTATTATATGGTAAGCACAACAATGTTCTTCAGCCCAGGTGCGCCTATCATGAAGTCCAATGACCTCATTTCATGGGAGATCTGCAACTACGTCTATGACACCCTCGCAAACGGCGATGTTCAGACCCTCTCAAACGGCAAACATGACTACTCTCACGGTCAGTGGGCAGCAAGTCTCCGCTACAATAAAGGCTGGTACTATGTTTTCTTCGGAAGCTACGGCACAGGTAAATCCTATATCTTCAAAACTCAGGACATTGAAAACGGCACATGGGACAGAGTTGAACTGAACGGTATGTACCATGACGCTTCCATCCTTTTCGATGATGACGGAAGAAACTACCTCGTTTCGGGTGCAGGCGGAACCTGCAGTATCAAAGAATTCAACTCGGATATGACGGGCTGGAAGTCAGGCGGTCTGGAAAAACAGCTTTTCAAGACCAATTTCAATAACCTCGCAGGTGAAGGCTGGCATATCCAGAAAATAAACGGCTACTATTACATTTTCGGTATCGCATGGCCGTCGGGACACGGACGTCTGGAGTTCGTTTACCGTTCAAAGAGCCTCACAGGAAACTGGGAAGGCAAGACTATTCTTGATTCCGGTGTCGGCTCTTACGGAAGCGGTCTGGCTCAGGGCGGTATCATTGAAACCCCCGACGGAAAATGGTACGGACTTCTTTTCCAGGATCACGGCGCTGTCGGCAGAATCCCGTCACTTGTTCCTGTTACATGGCAGGATGGATGGCCGATGATGGGTGTTAACGGAAAAGCCCCTGTCACTCTCACTTTCGATACGGACGAATTCACAGGTTCTTCCCTCGCCTGCTCGGACGGTTTCAGCTATTCCTCAAACGATCTGAAACTGGAATGGCAGTGGAATCACAATCCCGACAATAAGTCATGGTCAGTCACAGAGCGTGACGGCTGGCTGAGGCTTCACAATAATACAAAGGCTTCAAATCTTCTCAATGCAAGAAACACGCTGACTATGCGTACAGAAGGCCCATCATGCAGCAGCTATATCAAGCTGGACACAAAGGGTATGAAGGTCGGTGACTATGCAGGTCTTTCCGCCTTCCAGTTCAATTACGGAAATATCGGCGTTTACGTAAATGACAGCGGTCAGAAGAAGATATATATGGCAAGAAACGGCGGTTCTGATATCGCTACAAGCTCAAACAAGATCATCGCAGAAGCTCCTATGAGCGGTGATGAGGTTTACCTCAAGGTGGATTTCAAGTTCAATGATGTCAAGTCTGATATGAGTTCGTCAAACAACATTGACAAGGCAACTTTCTATTATTCCACCGATGGTTCAAACTGGAAACAGCTCGGCGAACAGCTTGGAATGACCTATGACCTGAAGCTTTTCACAGGTTACAGAAGTGCTATTTACAGCTATGCTACAAAGAATACAGGCGGTTATGCTGATATCGACTTCTTTGAGTACGAACGTGCTGAGTGGAATCCTGCCACATATACCGAACCTGACCCTAACGGCTACATCATGCACAGCACTTTCGAGGGCAAGACCGATGGCTGGACAGGCAGAGGTTCGGCAACTGTAACAAGCAATTCCACAGAGAAATTCGAGGGCAGCTCATCTGTATTCGTTTCGGGAAGAACTGCTTCATGGAATGGTGTTACCCATTCTCTCAGCTCTAAGCTGAAAGGCGGACAGGAGTACAGCTTCTCCGTAAATGTCAAGTACACCGACGGCCCGTCAGACCAGCTTTTCTACTTCACTCTCCAGTATGAAGATACCGACGGCGAAGTCAAGTATGACAAGATAGCTAAAGGTATCCTTACAAAGGGCCAGTGGACTCAGCTTGCAAATACAAATTATACTCTCCCCACAGGCGCTAAGGATATGCATATTTACGTCGAAACTGACGAGGGCGACAGCGATTTCTACATCGACGATGTTATTATTGCCGAAGCAGGAAAGTCTATTGAAGGCGCTGAACAGCCTGCATCCGATAATTATATCCTCGGTGATGTGAATTCTGACGGATGCATCGACTCATTCGACCTTATTTCCGCAAGAAAAGGCATTATTTCCGAGTTTAAAAATTCAACTGCAAGAAAAGCCGCTGACGTAGATCAGAATGGTACTTATGAAACTGCCGATCTCATCCTTCTCAGCAAGTACATACACGGCGAAATAAAGGAATTCGCTGCTGCTGAAAAGAATAATGCCGATGAAGAAAACAAGACTTCAGGTCTGAGTCTTGCAGATTATGTGGCACTTGTAGAAAAAACTGCTTTGAATAAAGAACCTGACAGTTCACACGCTGAGCAGGCAGGTGTGCAGTACGGAACAGTCAAGAGCGGTACATACTTCTCAACTACCTGCAACCGCAACAAGCCATATAATATCCTCCTCCCTGCCGGCTACAATGAAAATAAAAAATACCCTGTGCTTTACTGTATGCACGGCTACTGGGAAAATCAGGACAGAATGATAATCAAGGGCAACGGTGTAATGGCTACCCGTCAGATCATCGGAAACGCTATCGCCGCAGGTGAAGCAGAAGATATGATCGTTGTTTTCCCGTATATCTATTCAAGTGCAACTCAGGCTAACTGCTCTGCTATGGACGATGCTAACAATGCCGCATACGATAATTTCATCAATGACCTGATAAAAGACCTGATGCCTCACATTGAAAAGACATACAGTGTCAAGACAGGCCGTGACAATACTGCAATTACAGGTTTCTCAATGGGCGGCCGTGAATCACTCCTCATCGGCACAAAGCGCCCCGACCTGTTCAGCTACATCGGCGCTATCTGCCCTGCACCGGGAGCTTCAACCGATTTCAAACTCGGCACTGAAAATGATCCGCACCTCATTTACCTCACAGCAGGTACAAATGACGAGACTGTCTATACTATCCCTGTCGGATACCACGATGACATGGTAAAGAAGAATATCCCACACGTATGGCAGTACGTTCAGGGCGGTTATCACGGAGATAACTCCATTCACGCACATCTGTACAATTTTGTACGCTATATCTTCAAAGCATAATTTTAAAGTCCCTGCTTTTTAAGGGTGGTACTCTTACAGAAGTTTTTACACGTGATATTGAGGAAAACCCTTTT
>JAEDMD010000004.1 GCA_016303195.1 Oscillospiraceae bacterium
TAGTCACCTCGACTTTCATTCCAAAGTGGAGTCTGCGGAGACTATCGCCAAAGTGCTGGGTGGAGACAGTACAGATACGGAGCAGGCTATCCATGATAAAGGTTCGGAGGACGAAAAAAACGCAAGTCCTCGACATGAGAACCTGCGATAATGGTGTGCCGATGCGTCTACCTATTCTACCACGGCGGCATTATAAAAAGTAAAAAAAGTTAATCAAGTCAACTTGACACGGGGGATAAAAATCTTTTGTGGTAAGACCAAAAATGAAAAGAAAATTGAAAAAAGCAGTGATTTTGGTAGAACATTTGGTAGAAATCCGGTAGAAAAAAGCTCATACACAAGAAACTTTTCTACCAAATCAGTCAGAAAACAAGAAAAGAATGCCGTAAAATCGACATTCTTTCAATGGTGCCGCTAACCGGACTTGAACCGGTACGAGTTTTACCTCGAGGGATTTTAAGTCCCTTGTGTCTGCCAATTCCACCACAGCGGCAAATATTGATATATAAACTGACACTTCAGATCAAAATAGCGATCCGATTTATCAACCTTTAAAATTATAGCATAAAGATCATAATTTGTCAAGCATTTTTTAATTTTTGATAATGAAAACAAGAAAGAATATTTTGGGTGAGGTATGAAAAGTTTAAAAGCATCTTTTTATGATTTAAATATTAACAAACAACTGAAATATGTCACTTGACAATGGTATTTAAAATTTGTATAATAGATATATGAACGTATAGATATAATGTTCAGTCAAAATGGTATAGGAGGAATGAAAATGAAAACAAAAAGAATAATTGCGGCTGTGCTGTCAATGTGTATCATTGGAGGAGCAATGCCTGTAATGGGTGCATTTGCCGAGGAGACGACCAAGATCGTTGATACGGAAAAAGAAGTGCCGCATCTTGATTTTGATGCTGAAACAGGAGTTCTTACCCTGCATGGACAGCTTGCAGTGGATGAGGTGAAAAAGTTCTCATCCGCTCCGAAGGTAAAAGAGGTTTATGCGGCTGATGACACGATACTCCCGGAAAACTGCCGTCAGATGTTCTATTTCTTTAAGAAGTGTGAAAAGATCGACCTCTCGGAAGCTGATACTTCAAACGTTACAAGCATGGAATCCATGTTCTCGCAGTGTGTGGAATTAAAGGAAGCAAATGTCAGCGGATTTGATACAAGCAATGTAACACGTATGTCATATATGTTCTATAACTGCAAAAAACTTGAAAGTGTCGATATCACAGGATTTGATACGAGCAAAGTTGAGACATTTGCAAGTATGTTCGAGAACTGCAATTCACTGAAAAGCGTTGACCTCAGCAAGATAGACACATCTTCTGCAAAGTCATACAGCAGAATGTTTGTAAACTGCTATGCTCTCACAGCACTTGATCTCAGCAGTTTTGACCGTTCAAACAAGCAGGTAACAAGCTATATGTTCGAGAACTGCTATAAGCTGAACAAGATCACACTTGGCGAAAATTTCGGAAGTATTGTAAGCTCTATGAGCCTCATCAACAGCGGATGGGCAAATGAAAAAGAGCCGACTGTAAAAGTCAGCGGAGACAAGGATATTGCAGTTATTGAAAACAGCGGAGCGAACACCTATATCTGCGAAACAGTTGATGAGGATGAACTATGTTATACTTTTAATCCAATAACGTCTATTCTCACACTGAGAGGAAAGGTAGACAGAGATCAGGTCAGCGGATTCCTGTCAAAAAAATCCGTGCTGAAAGTAAAAGCCGAACTCAAAACCGTTCTTCCTGAGAATTGCAGTGAGCTTTTCAAGGATTATAACAAGTGTACAGAGATCGACCTTTCAAATGCAAGCGGTGTACCTGTGAATATGAGAAGTATGTTCAACAACTGCGAAATGTTAGAGACTATTGATTTCGGAAGTATCAATACAAGCATGGTTGAGGATATGAGCAGTATGTTTGAGTACTGTACTCATCTTTTATCAAAAAATGTTGAGGGACTGGATACTTCAAGCGCTGTGAATATGTCGCATATGTTCGACGGATGCTGGGCATTCTATATTCTTGACCTGAGAGGCTACAATACTTCAAATGTTACTGATATGAGCTATATGTTTGCAAGATGCTCAGCTATGAATGCCATTCATCTGGAAAAGTTCGATACTTCAAAGGTTGAGAATATGCAGGGTATGTTCTATTTTGACCATGCCCTTAAGGGACTTTCACTGACAAACTTCAATACCGAAAATGTAACTGACATGGGAGATATATTTGCTTCATGCAATGATGCGAAATTCATTGATATTGATAATTTCGATACAAGCAATGTTACAGATATGTCAGGAATGTTCCTGAACTGCGAGAATATAAAAACAGTGGATGTATCGGGATTTGATACAAAAAATGCAAAGACAATGGCACTGATGTTCAGCGCCTGCCGTAGTATAGAGAATCTTGATATCAGCAATTTTGATACTTCATCCGTAACGTCAATGGAGTATATGTTTGCTTCGTGTGAGAAGCTGAAAACGATCGACCTCAGCAATATTGACAGTTCTGCAACGGTGAATATGGACGGTATGTTCCGTAACTGCAATTCATTGGTACTGCTGGATGTTTCACCGCTTGATACAAGCAATGTGACAAAGATGAGGGATATGTTCAGAGAGTGTTCAAGCCTTGAAGAACTTGATGTAAGCACAATGAAGACAGGCAAGGTAAAGGATATGTGCGGAATGTTCGCAAAATGCACTTCGCTGAAAGGCATCGACCTGAGCAAATTTGATACTTCAGATGCAGAGGATCTTTCACATATGTTTGATGGCTGTACATCGCTTGAGAGTATTGATCTCAGCGGATTTACCGCACCGAACTGTGACAGCTTCACATTTATGTTCATGGATAATATATCACTTACAAATGCCGATCTTTCGGGACTTCCACTTGACAACGGAAGTGTTTCGGGAATGTTCAGAGGTGACGAGAAGATCACAGGCATTACTTTAGGCGAGAAATGCAGTCTGCTTGGAGTGAATGCAGAACTTCATAACGGCGGTTGGGCTAATATTAAAGAGCCTGAAATATGTGTCAGCGGAAGTGATGCATACGCAGTGATCCCGAATGATGGAAAGAATACCTATGAACTGACAGCAAAGGTAGTTGAAGCTGTTAAGGGTGACAGCAACAGCGATGGAAATATAGATACATCCGATCTTGTTTCACTTGGAAACTGGCTTCACGGAAAAGCTGATGCAGAACTGAAAAGCGGTGTGAATTCCGATCTGAACAGCGATGGAAAGATAGATGTTTTTGATATGATCGAACTCCGTAAGCTGATAATAAAGAACAGTAAGTAAATACACTTTTAAAGCTGTGAAGTGATCTGCGCTTCACAGCTTTTTTGACATATGACGCTTTACATGGTATAATGAATGTAGAGGTGAAAACAATGGAGAAAATACAGGAACTGCTTTGCGATCTTCTTTACGAACGTGAGATCAGCGAGATAAAGGAGTTTATCAGCAAAACCGATGATGCAGTTTTACTGCATATGACAGCTTATAATTACAACTGGGACAACGGACTTGAAGTGGCAGAAAGCATAATAGCGAATCCCGTATGTGATGCAGGAACAGCGCTTATGATATTTGAACTTGCTGAGGGATATGAATATCTTCTTGGCGAAGAATGTGTATCTGACAGGCAATTTCTGAAAATGCTGAAAGAAAAGCTGGAAAGCGGCAGTTTTACTCAAAATATCAGATATGTCCCCGAACTTGACAGGATGCAGAAATATCGGCTTAAAAAGATATTGCCTGATATTTCGGCATTATTTCTGGATGGAACGAGCGGCGAAGAAATAGAAATTGTCACTGTATAAGGAGAACAAAAATGCCTGAGATAATAGAGATAAACGATATAACCATACCCGAATTGAAGCCATATACCGATACTTCCGAGCTTGAACTGAAAAATTCTGAAATTCCGATGTTTATTGCCGAAAGTCCAAAGGTAATACGAACTGCTATCGGAGCAGGTTATGAACCAATTTCACTTCTGACCGAACGGAAATATATAGAAGGACAGGCTAAGGATATAATTGAAAAATGCGGAAATATCCCTGTTTATACAGCCTCCTCACAGCTTCTTACCGCTCTGACAGGCTACAAACTTACGCAGGGAGTGTTGTGTGCGATGAAGCGGAAAAAACTGCCCGATGCCGATGAACTGCTTTCGGGATGTGAAAGGGTAGCAGTACTGGAAGATGTCATGAATCAGACGAATATAGGTGCAGTTTTCAGAAGTGCGGCGGCGCTGGGATTTGATGCGGTATTGCTCACACCATCAGCCAGCGACCCGCTATATCGACGTTCAGTTCGTGTCAGCATGGGAACGGTCTTTCAGTTGCCGTGGACATATTTCAGCGATGCCGACTACATCTCACAGCTTAAAAAAGTCGGATTTGCAACAGCGGCAATGGCACTGCGAAAGGACACAGTAAAAATAAATGACCCTCGCCTGATGTCCGAGAAGCGGCTTGCTGTAATTCTCGGAACAGAAGGCGAGGGCCTTAAAGAGTCAACAATAGATGCCTGTGATTATATGATAAAGATACCAATGTCACACGGAGTTGATTCGCTCAATGTTGCCGCCGCAAGTGCAGTAGCATTCTGGCAGTTGGGCAGGCATGAGTGAGCATCAATCCTTTACGATAGGTACCCATATCTCGAAGCTGTAATCAGGCGAAGCAGGATCACCTGCGGGGTAGGCTTCGATATCCATTTCATAAGTAGGGGAGTAGCCCGAAACAGGGAAGAAGTTGGCACACATTTCTTTCCATTGCTCCTGAACCGAGTCAGGACAGCTTCCCTTACACTCAACAGCAAGCCATGTACGTGCAGGTATCTCACGTGTGCGGTAGCCTTCGGGAACGGTGATATCATCACCGCAGGCAACAGCGATGGAGTATTCAAAAGTATCCTCGTCATAATCCGCTTTGCCGTTTCCGTAGCAGATGCCGAAAACGAATTCACAGTCTTTGGCAAGGGAAACGAGCTTGTCAATAGTTCCGTCGGAATTTGCTCTTGCCCAGAACTGTGGAATGGTTGCAGAGATACAGTCGTTTTCCGTCAGCTTGTGTACCTCAGCTTTTTCGATTACCTTGAAAGCCTGCTTTTCGATAATTCTGTAATTCATGTTTTTTCCGCCTTTCAATGATACTTGTACCATAAGGCGAGAGAATGACCTGAGCGTGGAAATACCCTGTCTTGCTTCGGATGGGGTGACACCGTGGAATAATGCAAATGCACGTGAAAAGCTCTCGGATGAGCTGTAACCGTATTTCACGGCGATGTCGATAACCTTTGCATCAGTTGCAAGAAGTTCACTGCCTGCCAAAGCGAGCCGTCTGCTGCGGATATATTCGCCCAGCGGCATATCGCAGAGAACACTGAATATCTTCTGGAAGTAATAGCTTGAACAAGCCGCTTGTTCGGCTATTTTTTTATAGTCCAGTTCTTCGGTAATGTTGTCCTCAATGTAGTTGATGGCATTCTGTATCCCTTGTGTCCAGTTCATTTATCTCTCTCCTTTCGGTATGATAGTATTATATCATACTGCGGCGGTTCATTCCTGATTTTTAGTGTTCTGTTTTATCAGTTCATCCAGCACTCTTTCAAAATCCTTGTTTTGTTTTGATGTGCGTTTCGGGATATTTTTAGTCCGTCCGCCGCCTCTGCGTATCTTTGCAGAAACGGCACGAAATTCCAGAAGTCCGAAAATATTGTCATCGGTGTATATCTTACCGTCCTGATTGAGGACTATCGCCTTTTTGCTGAGACACATTGCGGCAAGCCCGTAATCCTGAGTTATGGCGATATCGCCTGCGGAAATCAGATTCACCAGACGGATATCAGCGCTGTCAGCGCCCTGATCCACAACGATGGTTTCAGCACCGTTACGGTGGATGGAATGGGCGGTATCGCAGATTATTGTGCAATGCAAGCCGTTTTTCACAGCCAGTCTGACGGCGATATCTGTGACGGGACACCCATCTGCATCAATAAATATTCTCATGTCAGTTTCTCCACAGCCTGCGGAATATCTTCGATGCGTTCAACAATGATATCAGCCTTTGAAAGCTCCTCATGCGAGCCGTAGCCGTAACCGCAGCCGATAGACTTCAAACCGTTCTGCACAGCCGTTTCAATGTCATGGAAGCGGTCACCGACAACGATGAATCGTCCTTCGTGATCGGGGGCGAATTTTCTGAATATTTCATGCTTGGGGATGAAATCATATTCCTCACAGCAATAGAAATAACTGAACCATTTTTCAAGATGAAAAAGACGCTTTGCACGTTCCATGTAATGAACACGGCAATTGCTGAGAAAAATAAGCGTATGACCTGCATTTTTAAGAGTGCCGAGCATATCTTCACATCCCGTGAAAAGAGCGCCTTCACCACGGTCAAGGCGCTCTGCCATATTTTCTCCCAGCATTTTTCTTGCTTTTTCACGGATCTCCTTATCAAGCTCAGGATGGAACTGTCCCCACATATCTGTGGAATTGAAGCCCAGCCAGTAGCTTATTTCCTTATCGGGATATACTCTGTCGGCGATGAAACCATTGTCTGACAGCCATTTCATAGTGTCACGGAAAGCAGGTGCATATGTGAGCATTGAGTTATGGAGAGTTCCGTCATAGTCGAAAATAATATTTGCCATTATGCTTCGATCTCTCTTATCAGGTTTATCATTTCGATAGCACCCTCAGCACATTCACTGCCCTTATTGCCTGCCTTAGAGCCTGCACGCTCGATAGCCTGCTCGATATTTTCGGTAGTGATGACACCGAACATTACAGGAATTTCGCTCTGGAGCGATACCTGAGCGATGCCCTTAGCGGCTTCATTGCAAACGAGGTCATAGTGGGAAGTGCTTCCACGGATGATAGCACCGAGGCAGATAACAGCGTCGTACTTGCCTGACTTAGCCATTTTTGAAGCGATGAGCGGTATCTCGAAAGCACCGGGAACCCATGCAACATCGATGGAAGATTCGGGGATATCGTGACGCTTCAAGGTATCAACAGCGCCGCCGAGGAGCTTTGAAGTGATGAACTCGTTGAAACGAGCAACAACGATACCGATTCGTGTGTCCTTGGGGATAAGATTTCCTTCGTAAATTTTCATATTTATTCTCCTTAAAATTATTTTGTAAGCGGATTCTCATAATTATGTTTGCCATACCAGTCAGCCAGCATTTTCACGGTTTTGGGCTTCTTTATGCCGATATTATATGTGGAAGGGCGACTCTTGCCTTCATCATAAAGACTGAGAATATCAATTCCGAATTTTGTTTTAGTGTATTCATAGCTTAAATTCTCTACGGGGATTAATCCGCCTTTTTTGAAATCAGTTCTTATTCCTTCGGGCGAAAGACAGGTGAACTGACACGGAATGACAAGTATCATCATTATCACAAGTGCGATCGAAATTCTGTCAATTTCACCGGGGAGAAGGTTCACGGCACACAGGAATATGGTTGTCAGGAACGATATCCAGTTCGCAACGAAAACCTTTTCTTTAGCCTTTGACCATGATATGAACAGTCCGATGTCGGTAATTACGCCGATTACGCAAAGAATACATATAATGACAAAAAATATTGTACTTAGCATACCCTCACCTCAATAATCGAGAATATGCCCCATCTTGTCACGCTTTGTTTTAAGATAGAACAGATCATAAGCGGTAGCGTCCATCTGTATGGGCACACGCTCCTTTATTTCCAGACCGTAGCCGCTGAGACCGTACACCTTGTCGGGATTGTTTGTAAGCAGACGCAGAGTTTTACAGCCGAGTTCACGGAGTATCTGGGCGCCGATGTAGTATTCACGCATATCTCCGGGGAAACCGAGAGCGAGGTTTGCTTCAAGTGTATCCATGCCCTGATCCTGCAATTCATATGCTTTCAGCTTGTTGATAAGACCGATACCACGGCCTTCCTGACGCATATACAGAAGGATTCCACGTCCCTCTTTTTCTATCTGTGTCATAGCGGAGGCAAACTGCTGACCGCAGTCGCATTTCAGCGAGCCGAAAGCGTCACCTGTAAGGCACTCGGAATGTACACGGCAGAGGATATCTTCACCGTTCCCGATATCGCCCTTGACGAGAGCAACATGATGTTCACCGTTGAGCTTGTTGACAAAACCGACAGCACGGAAATTGCCGTATTTCGTGGGGAGTTTTGTGTCAGCGACTTTATCTACCAGCTTGTCATGAACTTTTCTGTAATCCTTGAGAGCCTGAATGGTGATGAACTTCATGCCCCATTCCACAGCCTTTTCCTGCAACTCGGCAGAGCGCATCATAGTTCCGTCATCACGCATTATCTCACAGCACAGACCACATTCTTTAAGCCCTGCAAGGCGCATAAGATCAACAGTTGCTTCGGTGTGCCCTTCACGTTCGAGAACGCCGTTTCTTTTGGCAGTCAGCGGGAACATATGACCGGGGCGGCGGAAATCCTCAGGCTTTGCGTTATCATCAACGCACATACGGGCGGTGAATCCACGTTCAGCAGCGGAAATTCCCGTAGTAGTATCAACATGGTCGATAGAGACTGTGAAAGCGGTGCTGTGATTGTCGGTATTGTAGTCTACCATCTGTGGAAGATGGAGTTTATTGCAGAGATCAATGCTCATAGGCATACAGATAAGACCTTTTGCATGAGCCGCCATGAAATTAACATTTTCAGTAGTGGCAAACTCAGCGGCACATATCATATCGCCTTCATTTTCTCTGTCCTCGTCATCAGTAACAAGGATGATCTCTCCCTTTCGGAGTGCCTCCACAGCTTCCTCAATGGTATTGTATTCAAACATATTACTCCTCCTTGATATTCATTATCATATCATAGACCTCTTTACACTGGGATTTTTTCTGGGCATAAAGGTCTAATGTTCTGCTCAGGAACAGCTTTTCCGCAGCGGCAACAGCCGAACTGCTGCTTATTCTGAAACAGTCGAGAACAGCGGTGCTTCCGCTTCTCTGGATATATTTCAGCTCATAGTAGCTGGAGAGGACTATCTGAAAAAATTCCGTGTCCTCAGGTATGTCACTGATCTGTATGCGCTGTGAACGCATATACGGATCTGTGTCTATCATGTGCAAAGCACCGCACCAGCGGTCATGCGAACCGCAGCTAAGGTGCTTGACATTACTCATAACGACAGCACCGAGACACATGGGACATGGTTCCATAGAGGAATATAGATGGACTTCACGGACGTTTATACCTGAGCGGCAGTAGAGACGCTGGAGAACGTTCAGTTCTGCGTGAGCGGTATGAGGATTCATAACAGCAGGTTCACTGGCGGTGTTGTGCCCTTTAACGAGCAGAAGTCCGTTTTTATCAAATATAGCAGCACCGATGGGGATACTGCCGATAGAAAAAGCGTGCCATGCTTCTTCAAGGACGATCTGCCATTGCGGCGATAGGTCTTTCCACATTTTAAAACCTCCTTATCAAGAGTATCTTTCATCTTTTATTTTCATAATCATATTGTAAACTTCTTCGCAGGTCTTTTCCTGTATAGACCACTGATCGAGGATGCGGCGGAAATACATTTTTTCAGCGATCTCCACGGCAGTCTCGTTGGTGCGTCTGTAACATTCAAGAGCAGATGAATCTTTTTTGTTGGTTATCTGTTTTATTTCAAAATAGCTGTGAAGCACAAGGGTGAATAATTCTGCATCACCGCCCTCGTTCCGATAGTTTATCTGCTTTGATCTCAGAAAAGCATCATCATACAGAAAGTGAGCCGAGCCCATATGAAGATCTGATGAAGCTGAGCAGATATTTTTTATACCCGTGAGATTTATCATGCCGAGACACATATGACATGGCTCCATTGAAGAATAAAGTGTCAGTTTTGAAGGATCATGGCAATACCTGAGATCAAGATCAAAGAGAGCATTTGCATCCGCATGAGCGATGTATCTGTTAAGGCAGTCAGGCTCGCCGTAGCGGTTATGGGCTTTGGACATAAGGGCATTATTCTCATCATAAACAGCCGCTCCCGCAGGAACATTTCCGTTTCTGAAAGCAAGCCATGCTTCTTCAAAAACGACCTTCCACGGCTTAGGAACATCATTCCACATTTCAATAACCTCCATAATTTCTATACTAAGATCAGTGTTATGGCAATTCCTCAGGTTCAGGCGGTCTTGAACAGCATATGAATTCATCTTTGCAAGCGCCTGTTTTTCTATAATTATCTCTTGCATGAGAAAGGGAGATACCGTTTGCACCACTGACAGTTTCAGGGGAGTCGGGGGAGACATCATTTTCCCAGAAGCAGACCTCACAGACCTGCCAGGCTGTATCTTCCGTTGAATTACCGATAAGGGTAAGATTTCCGCAGCAGGGACAGGGGAAACGTTCTGTCAGACCGATACGCAGAACAGTGAGCAAGGCTTTTGCCTGTTCATCGGTAAGCTGGTCAACAGCCCTGTGCAGTAAAGATTTTACATCCATATCAACCTCATATAAAACCGTTTCTTGCGAGCATTTCCATACTGAGAGAGCTTTCGGAAGATACCGCAGGTTTCATCAGTTTTTCGACATATTTGCCGACGATATCATTTTCCAGATTCACAATATCGCCGATTTTTTTATAGTTTAGGATGGTACATTCAGCAGTGTGCGGGATAATGGACACGCTGAATGAACTGTCGGTGACTTTAGCAACAGTCAGGCTTATACCGTCAATGGCGATCGAGCCTTTTTCAACAATATACCTTAATATTTCAGGCTTTGCCGAGATGGTGTACCATACAGCTATTCCGTCATTGCGGATATCGGAAACAGTACCCGTCCCGTCGATATGTCCCGAAACAATGTGACCGCCGAATCTGCCGTTAGCTGACATAGCACGTTCAAGGTTGACGGGACTGCCGTTTGTAAGGCTTCCGAGGGATGAACGGCTGAGAGTTTCGTTCATAACATCCGCCTGAAAGGCGGAACTGTCAAAATGGGTGACAGTGAGGCATACACCGTTCACGGCGATGCTGTCGCCGAGGTGGACATCTTCGAGGACTTTTTTGGCTTCGATACGGATAAAGGAGTTATTTCCGCTGTGCTGAACAGCCCTGACAGTTCCGACTTCTTCAATTATTCCAGTGAACATTACCTGTAAGCCACCCTTCCTTCTATCACAAAGTCGTTGCCAATGCGCTGTATTTTTGTGTTTTCTATCATATATGCATCATTGGGAGTGGGGATACCCCATCCTTCAACAGGCGATTTAGCGTCCTTGCCGCCGAATATTTTCGGGGCTATGTATGCTTTGACTCTGTTTACCAGTTTATGTCGGAACAGCGAGTCGTTCAGTTCGCCGCCGCCCTCAACAAGTATGCTGTCGATCTTCATTTCTCTTAACTTCAGCATCAAAGTATACAGATCAACGTGACCGCAGTTTACCTTGGTCGAAATTATCCTGCATCCCATTTCTTCGAGGATATGCCGTTTATCGTTTTTCTCATGGTCGTTCTTTTTCTCATAGTTTGTAGTGGCTATGATGGTCGGAACTTCCTTTGCAGTCTTTACAATATTGCTGTCAAGCGGTATCCTCAGCCGTGAATCGCATATTATCCTTATGGGGTTACGTCCGTTTTCAAGGCGGCAGGTAAGCATAGGATCATCTGCAAGAACAGTGCCGATGCCTGCCATGATAGCGGTGTGTCTCAGCCTTTCACGCTGTACGTCCATCCTTGCCTCATCGCCCGTTATCCACTTTGATTCACCTGTGTGTGTGGCGATCTTGCCGTCGAGAGTCATTGCATACTTCACGGTGACAAAAGGCCAATTATGGGTTATCCAGTGAAAGAATATCCCGTTTATAGCGTCACATTCTTCCCTGAGAACGTTTTCAACTACCTCTATGCCGTGTTCACGGAGTATCTTCACTCCCTTGCCCGATACCATGGGATTCGGGTCAGCCGAGCCGATGAACACACGTTTTATGCCGTGTTCAATGACAGCATCGGTGCATGGCGGCTGTTTGCCGTGATGACAGCAAGGTTCGAGTGTAACATACATATCCGCACCTGTGCAGTCGATACCGTTTTCATCGCAGTAGGCGAAAGCGGTGCGCTCGGCATGGAGATCGCCGTATTTTTTATGCCAGCCCTCACCGATGATCTTACCGTCACGTACAATGACAGCCCCGACCATGGGATTAGGGGAGGTGAAGCCCATACCTCTCTGAGCAAGTTCAAGGGCTTTTCTCATATAATCTTCGTGCTGCATGAAATCCTCCTGTGAACTGTTATTTTTTCAGGCTTTCAAACCATTGCTCAGTGAATGCATTCTGAGCGGCGGTGTCGGGAAAATCGGAAATATCGCATTTGTCCCATATTCCCACGATATCGTCAAGCCTTGCCTGATTACCCAAAGTTACCAGATAGACCTTCGGGCTTTGCGCCATCATTCCCGACTGTACGGCGTTTATCAGTGAGCCGCAGCATTCCATACCGTAACCGAATCCGAGAAGGCGGTCACGGAGTTTCTGATAAGCCTCCAGATAACTGCTTCCGAATGATTTTATGACTCTGCCGTTTATGGGCAGTTCAAGCATTATGTCGTCGGATGATTCGCATTCGTCCGCATTTACTTCCACATCAGCTCTGTGGGAAGAACCGATGAAAACAATACTTACACGGTACTGTGTCATACTGTACCTCCACAAACAAAAAGCCCCGAAATATCGGGGCATTGGTTCAATATACGCAAAAAGTGTACATCTTCTCACATCCGGACTATACCGTCGGCTTCGGATTTTCACCGAATCAACCGCTTGGCGGCTCGCAGGCTATGACTGCCGGTCAGGAATCTCACCCTGCCCTGAAGACAATACTATTATAGCACTCTGACAGTAAATTGTCAATACTATTTGTCGGCCTCAGCAGGATTTTTTCAGATAAAAGTAAAAATAAAGGACGGAAATCGCTCCGCCCTTAGAAAATATTACTTCTCCAGATCAGCTATCTTCTCAGCCGCCTCATTGAGCCATTCGCCTTCGTAAAGCTCAATAGTACCCTGATCGCAGTGTTTAGCGAGAGATGGGTCGATAGGGAGCTTAGCGAGAACGGGGATATCATACTGAGCGGCGATCTCCTCGATATGGCTTTCACCGTAGATGCTGTGCTTCTTTCCGCAGTCTGGGCACTCGAAATAGCTCATATTCTCGATGATACCGATTATCGGGATATTCATCAGCTTAGCCATTTTTACAGCCTTTTCGACGATCATTGAAACAAGTTCCTGAGGTGAGGTAACGATAACGATACCATCAACAGGGAGGGACTGGAAAACTGTCAGCGGAACGTCACCTGTTCCCGGAGGCATATCAACGAAAAGATAGTCGATATCTTTCCAGATAACGTCAGTCCAGAACTGCTTTACAACACCTGCGATAACAGGGCCTCTCCATACAACAGGATCGGATTCATTTTCGAGAAGGAGGTTGATGGACATAATATCCAGACCCATCTTGCTCTTGGCAGGGATTATACCGAATTCGCAGGCATCAGCCTTTCCGTGGATACCAAAAGCCTTCGGGATGGAAGGGCCTGTGATATCAGCATCAAGAACACCGACATTTTTGCCCATTCTCTGCATAGCAACTGAAAGCATGGAAGAAACGAGAGTCTTTCCGACACCGCCCTTACCGCTGACAACACCGATGACCTTGCCGATCTTGCTCATTTTATTAGGTTCTTCCAGCAGACTTTGCGGCTTGCTGCTGCAATTGCCGGCGCTTGGGCATCCGGCGCAATCGTTAGGTGAACATGATTCACTCATTGTTTAAACACTCCTTAATTTATATTATATTATAATTATACCCTATAATTGCAGTTTAGTCAATAGGGGGAGAAATACGCATCTTCAGTCATGAAAAATGCCACAGCACCGATCAGCACTGCGGCATTGCAGATCACCAGCCGTAATTGGAATCGTCATATCCATAGTTATAGCTGTCGCCATAACTATCACCATAGCTGTTATTATAGTCATTGTTGTACCAGCCCTGATCGCCGTTATCGTAGCCATAGCCGTAACCGTTGTCATAATTGTACTCGTCACCTGTACTGCCATTGCCTGCGTAAGTGCCATCGGTGTAGATCGGGTTGCCGTATTCATCGGTAGCAGGCTGAGTAGTTGTCTGCTGTTCAAGATAGCCGCCTGCGAAAGCACCCTGAGCGATAGTAACATAAAGAGTTGTGCCCTTATCGCAGATCTTGCCCTCGGTGATATCCTGACGAACGATCTGACCGGGTTCAAGGTCACTGTCAGAAACGTATTCCTTGATCTGGAAGCTGATATCGTCGCTGTACTTCTCGACAGCTTCCGAAAGGAGAACACCACGGAAATTCGGCATTTCAAACTGACCTTCGGCCATAGTGGTCGTAGTGACTTCGGTAGATGTTTCAAGTCCTGTTGTTGTAGTTTCGGTAACGAGAGCAGTTGTTACAGCTTCGGTTTCACCTGTGTCAACGCCATCTTTGTAAACGTGCGGAACATCCTCACCTGAGCTGATAGTGATCTGAACATTCTGACCTGAGCTGATCTTAGCGCCCGGACGGATGCTCTGCTCCATGATCTTGCCCTTGATAACTGTACTGCTCTGAGCCTCGGATGATATAGTGAGTTCAAGGAAATCGAACTGTTCTGTTGCCTTTGTGTAGTCTATACCTGAGAGGTCAGGCATATAAAGTCTGTCGTCGCCGCAGGAAGTGAAAGCGAAAGCACATGAAGCGGCAGTCACGATAGAGGTGAGTAAAGCGATTGATCTTTTCATTAATTTTTCCTCCTGAAAATCAGTTGAATTTGCTTAGTTGGAAACCTGTCCTCACTGCACTTCAAGCAGTGCGGTATATATATCAAGTCCGCTCTGATCGCAGAGATCGTTGGCGAAATCAAGATTTATAGTACCTGCAAGGGCTTGTTTGCCGTTTGCATTATTTGTGAGATAAACTTCGGCAGGAACATAAGTGCTTGGCTGATCGAAGAAAAGCTCGATATCCATTGAAGTTGTCTCAGGGATAGAGATATTGCTAATTTCAGTAGTCTCGTCGGTATTGACATAAACAACGCTTATGGAATACTGACCGCCGAAGCTGCCGGGGAATTCCACAAAGAAAGATGTGCTGAATTTTCCTGATTCTGTGGTAGTTTCGGTAACATCCTCAGTAGTTGTTTCGGCAGAAGAAGTTGTAGAAGCATCGGTAGTTGTCTCGGAAGCGGAAGTAGTTTCCGAAGCTGAAACGGCAGTAGTTTCGGTTACAGCAGGGAGCGTTCTGGTAGTTTCAGCAACGCCGTGATCCAGCTGATCTATAATTTCAGCGGCATGGGGATGCTTGGCGGCATGGTAGATAAAACCGCCGAGAACAGCCAGAACAGCCAGCATGATGACAATGAGCAGTTTCTGAGCCGCTGATGAAGGCTGTCTGTGCCGTTTTTGATTATTTTCGTAATTGCTATTTTCGTTCATATATTTTACCTGTATTTATACACGGGGGCAGATTCAAAACCATCCAGCAAAGTAGTCATTTTGCCGAATGCGAGGGAAGTTCCCTTTGCCACACAGTTGATAGAGTCCTTTGCGATGAGGCAGTTTATGCCGATAGTACGTTTTATTAGCTGAGTAAGGCCGCCGAGGAGAGCGCCGCCTCCCGTAAGCAGAAGGCCGTTGTCATAGATATCGCTCACAAGTTCAGGCGGAGCATCTTCAAGGACTTTCTTGATAGCTTCCATAATAAGGAATGTATCGTCCTCGATGGCTTCAAAAAGTTCAGTTTCGCTGAGAAGTACCTGAGCGGGGAGACCTTTCAGCAGGCTACGTCCCTTGACCATATAAGTTATCTCGTCATTCGGGTCATAGAGATTACAAAGCTCCATTTTCACTTTTTCGGCAGTTCTTTCGCCAATGAGCAGTTTATACTTGTTCTGCATATACTTGATTATGGAGCGGTCGATGGAATTACCTGCCACTTTGACGGTATGGGATGTAACGACACCGTTCATTGAAACGATGGCTACATCGGTAGTACCGCCGCCGATATCGACGATCATGTGGCCTTTGGCCTTAGTGATATTCACACCTGCGCCGATCATAGCCGCAATAGGCTCCTGTATGAGATAGACCTCACGTGCGCCTGCGCTTTTAGCGGTATCCACTACGGCTCTGCTTTCGATATCAGTGATGAAAGAGGGGACACAGATAATGATCCTCGGCTTCACCAGCTGATGGCCTGCAACTTTAAGTATGAATTCACGAATCATGCTGTGAGTGAGGTCGTCGTCAGATATAACACCCTCGCTGATGGGACGTTTAACGGCGATATAATCGGGATTGCGCCCGATCATCTCATAAGCCTCCTTACCCACGGCAAGAACTCTTTCTGTTCGGATATTGTAAGCGATGACCGAAGGTTCGCTGAGGACAACGCCCTTATTGCCCAAAGTCATGACAATATTAGACGTTCCTAAATCAATACCGATATCCGTGTTTGCCATTAGTTTTCTCCTTTATTTATAATTTCTGCTCATCGCCGCAAAGCATATTTTTCAGGCAGGTATACCGTCTTGTACGTCGGTTATTTGCTACCATTCTTGCGATATCATCTTCAGAGCCGATGATGATGAGCAGCTTTTTAGCTCTTGTAACAGCGGTGTACAGCAGGTTTCTGTAACACAGCTTATCAAATGAGCCGAGCAGGGGCATGATAACAGTTTCAAATTCGCATCCCTGACTCTTGTGGACGGTAACAGCATAAGCCAGCTCTATCTGATCGAGTGTATCGAAGGGATAGGCGGTAATGCGGCCGTCGAAGTCGATGACAACATCTCTTGTCATCATATTTATATTGACGATCTTACCGATATCGCCGTTAAAAACGCCTGTACCCTGTTCGTCGTCTTTTTTCCAGATGATATCATAATTGTTCCGTGTCTGCATGACCTTGTCGCCGAGGCGGAAGGTAAAGACCTTGCCTTTGACTTCGGGACGTTTTTCGTCCTGAGGGTTGATCTTTTCCTGAAGCAGCTTGTTCAGCTCGACAGTACCGAGAGTGCCCTTGCGTGACGGAGCAATTATCTGGATATCATCAACGGGGGAGTAGTTATAGGCTTTTGGAAGCCGTGTCTTTGTGAGGTCTACGAGCAGTTCGCAGACATTTTCGGGAGTATTTCTCTTGAAGAAGAAGAAATCGCTGTCTTTCCGTGAAAGATCGGGCAGTTCTCCTGAAACGATCTTATGGGCATTGGTAACGATACAGCTTTTTCGTGCCTGACGGAAGATCTCCTGCAATTTTATAACAGTGATGACCTTGCTTGCAATCATATCACCGAGGAGATTACCGGCACCGACAGACGGAAGCTGATCGCTGTCGCCGACCATAATGAGTTTGCAGCCGAGTCTGAGAGCGCGGAGAAGTTTCTCAAAAAGAAGCACGTCCACCATAGACATTTCGTCGATAACGATAACATCACATTCAAGGGGATTGTTTTCGTTATGGGCGAATGTCAGCTTACCGCTTTTGTCATAGACAACTTCAAGCAGACGATGAATGGTCTTGGCTTCGTAGCCTGTCAGGTCGGACATACGTTTAGCGGCACGGCCTGTTGGAGCGGCAAGAAGAACATGAAGACCACGTTTTTCAAAGATGGAGATTATAGCATTGAGCGTGGTAGTCTTACCTGTACCCGGGCCGCCTGTAAGTATCATCAGACCTCTTGAAACGGCTGAGGTAATGGCTCTGCGCTGTAATTCCTCATATTCAATGCCATGTTCCTCCTGTTCGATATCAATGAGGTTATCATAATCGAAATCTTCGGGGGATGTGAAATCCTTCAGAACATTTATCCTGTCAGCGATGAATCTCTCGGCATAGAAATAATCGGGAAGATAGACATATTCACGTTCATTCTTCACATATTCAAAGAGTTCATCGTCATCAAGAGCGGCATTGTAGGAGCTGTAAAAATCCTTTTCGCTTATCCCCAGGGCATTTTCAGCCTTAGTGACAAGGACATCAAGGGGCAGACATGAATGACCCAGCGAAGTATTCGCACGCAGGATATACTGTAAGCCGGCGATAATGCGCTTGTCCGAATTTTTGGGGATATGAAGGTCATGGGCGATGGAATCCGCCTTTTTGAATTCCAGTTCAATGCTGTCACCGCAGAGAAGATAGGGATTCAGTTTAAGGAGTTCAAGGGAATCAGTGCCGAATTTTCGGTAAGTCCGCATAGCAAAGCCTGATTTTATGCCATATTGTGAAAGATATGACATAATACATCTCAGTGAGAACAGCTTTCGTGCTTCAGCGGCGATCTCCTCACATTTCTGGTGGGAGATGCCCTTGATCTCAGCAAGGCGGTGGGGATCGTTTTCCATAATATCGAGAGTTTTTTCACCGAAAGCAGCAACGATCTTTTTGGCAAGTCCGGGGCCGATGCCTTTTACAGCGCCTGTGGAAAGATATTTTTCGATATTTACAACAGTTTCTGGGAGCTTTCTTTCGCAGTATTCGGCATGGAACTGAGTACCGAAACGGCGGTGGGTATCGTAGTACCCTTCAAGGATAAGGCCTTCGCCCTCCTCAATATCGCCGATCTCGCCGACAACGGTGATAAGTTCACCGCCTGCATCCAGATCGAGGACTGTGTAGCCGTTCGATTCATTTTTGAAAAGCACGTTTTCGACTGTACCCTCAACGTGCAGGAGTTTCTGCTCCATAGTCCTTCTCCTCCCGAAAAATCGGCTTAAAGCAGGCATCTGAAAAAATGATGAAAGCCTGCGGGCAAGCCTAATCACTATACATTATACTATATTTCATCGGTAAAATCAATTATTTTCTGCAAGAAATTTTCATTTTTTTCACTCACAATAAGCACATTGTCGGGAAATTCCGCAGTAAATCGGGCACAGAGGGCTTTTTGAAGTTCATTGCCGCTTTTTTGAAAAATAATGATTTTTTGTACATTCTGTTCCTGAGTTGTCAGCAGAAAGGCGGCATATCTGAGTTTGTCGGGGAAATCGGGAGAGTCTGAGCGAATGAACAGCGTAAGGGGGAAGGCAGTTACTTTCGGGCATCGAAGAAGCAGAATGACCTCAGCGGCGGCGATAGCGGCAAGTATCAGAGCGGCGATAAGAACAGGAATGTCCATAATTATCTCTCCTTGAGCGTTTTTTATTATAATATTCCGATCAGAAAAAAGTGTTACGGATATCCAAAAAAAGAAACTCATACAGAAGAACGCATAAAACTTCTGTATGAGTATATTTTCTTATTTCATAATAACATCTGAGAAAAGTTTGAGTGTCAGTTCATATCTGTCCTCATCCGTATCGCATCCCTCAACTACGGTTATGTACTTCTTGCCGTTCTTGACAAATGCCGCTATCAGGCTGTTTCCTGCATCAAGTGTTGTTCCTGTTTTCATACCTACTGCATTCTGACAGAAATAATCGCTGTAAGGGTCAATGAGGAGATTGGAATTTGTCCATGTCACAGGTTCACCGCTCTTAAATACCACATCTTTCTCATGCGTGCTTACTATCTGTTGGATGATCGGGTCTTTTATGGCATTTTCAGCCAGTATGATAAGGTCAGATGCCGTTGTGTACTGACCTTCCTCGTCCCAGCCGTCGGGGGTTGTGAAATGGCTGTTCTTCATGCCGATCTCTTTTGCGGTGTCATTCATCAGACCGCAGAAACATTTGATCGCTTCTTCATCATCCATGTACTCATCGTTTTTGTACTCACGGGCTGTTGAGACTGCGATCGTATATGCCGCATCATTTCCCGAAGCCATGAGCATACCTGTGATAAGGTCTTTCATGGTGAGCTGATTGCCTAAGTCAATGTAGCTGAGGCTGGAGTATGGCTGTACGAAATACTGCTCAGTTCCGACAGCAAAGACCTCATTCGGGTCAACATATTTCAATGCTGTCATAGCTGTGAGCAATTTTGTAAGGCTGGCAGGAGCGGCTTTGGCATCAATATTGTCAGCATACATCATTTCCTCTGTTTCCATGCAGTAAACCGCTGCTGATCGGCATTCGGGCGAGTTTATTTTTGCCATAGTAGTGGTAGTAGCCGTTATTGTTGCGTGAGCGGTCGTAAGGAGAGTAGTTGTTCCTGAAGTTGTGGTGACCACTGCCGATTCTTCATGTGCCTTACTTTTTTTGTGACCGCTTACACATTTCACAAGGCACAGCAGAAATATCAGAACTATAATTAGTATGAGCATTGCAAGTCTCATATGTTTGATCTTTCTCAGTCTTTTCTTATCCATCCATATATCTCCTCTGAAAATAATGCGTTTAATATTATATCACATTTGAAAAATAATTGCAACCGTCAAAAAAGCAGTATGACGAAACATACTGCTTTTGAACTCAATCTGTATACTCTGTGTGGTTTTTGCCGTTGTTTTTGCCTTTATACAGCCGTTTATCCGCACAGCTTATTATCTTGTCAACATCATCATCGGGGCATCCCTCGCATACACCGAATGTCATTGTAACGAAAAATTCCGTCTTTCCTTTGACGAATCGGTGACTGCGGACAGAACTAATTATGCTTTCCGCACATTCAAATCCGTCCATAACCTCAGATTCGGGAATAACAAAGAGAAACTCCTCTCCGCCCCATCTTGCCGCATAGCCGTTTTCGGGTATCTTTTCCGTAAGGATCAGTGCGACTTCCGAAAGGACCGTATCGCCATAATCATGGCCGTATGTATCGTTGACCTTTTTGAAATTATCGATATCGCCCAGACCGATGACATATTTCTTTCCGCTTTGCTGACTTCCGCTTGATACCAGTTTCAGATTTTCGCCCATTGCACGGCGGTTGCTGAGTCTTGTAAGCGGATCGACAAGTGCCATTATCCTAAGCTGTTCATTCTGAACTCTCAGCATACATTCGGTATATCTGTCCATTATGGTGTAGATCGTTGTTGCATACACCAGTACGAACGTTCCGATAAAAATGTTTATCACATAGAATATCAGACCGATCTTAGTATGTTCAAGGTCATAGACCGAGCTGTTCGGATCGTTGTAGATATACCGCAGAACACCATACAACAGAAGTGATGAGAACATGAAAATGAACGGTATATTTTTTTGTTTGTTCGGCATAAGGAATGTTATGGGAATTATCATCAGCAGGAACATTCCGAAATCAGGCCCCCATCCCACACAGATAGTTGCAAGGGATGCATGAATGATTATTTCTGCAATTGCCGCATAAACGATCGTTATTTTCACCTTTACTTTTCTGATGAGAAGTATGCATACTGCATAGAACAGGATGCTGAAAATGTTGAAATAAGCCATTTCCCTTATGCCATTCACGGCAAACATGGTAAAATACAGGATATGGACTGCAAAGCATGAAGCAAGTCCTATAAAATATGCGAAAAATTCTATATTTTTCGATGTCATGGAATCAATTTTTTCTATGAATTTTAAATCTTTCTGATATTGAGTGTCGTCTTTCATATATTTCACCCGCTTTATAAATCTTTTAACTCTTGTGCAGCGTTTTATTGTTACGAATATTATACTATAAATCATTCACAAAATCAATATGATTTATGTTAATAAAATATATGACATAATGATGGCAAATCTTTTTTAATACAGTGAAACCTTGACAAATCGGCGAAAAGTGATATAATTGTCAAGGTTGATTTTTTATTTTCGGAAAGAAGGGATAATTATAGAAAATCGTTCGGATTTTACACAGGGAAGCATCCCGAAAAAACTTGTGGGATTCATGCTTCCGATCCTTGGCGCTCTTGTTCTCCAGTCGATGTACAGCGCTGTGGATCTGATGATCGTCGGTCAGTTCGGCACAACTGAGGGAATTTCGGGAGTTTCAACAGGTGCAAGCATACTTCAGCTTTTCACATTTATGATCGTCTCGCTGACAACAGGTGTGACTGTTCTCATGGGACAGTATCTCGGACTCAACAAGCCTCATAAAATAGGCAAACTCATTGGAAATGCGGTTTGTTTTTTTGCCGCTCTCGGAATTGTCCTTTCTATCATTCTTGCATTGTTTGCCCGTCCGATCTCCGCACTGATGCAAGCCCCGAAGGAAGCCCTCGGACTTACTGTACAGTACATAAGGATATGCGGATTCGGCTTCCTTTTTGTAGTTTTCTACAACTTTATAAGCTGTATTTTTCGTGGAATGGGCAATTCAAGACTTCCGCTGATATTTGTTGCGATCGCCTGTGCTGTTAATATAATCGGCGATCTTGTACTTGTAGCGGGGCTGAAAATGAATGTTGCAGGAGCGGCTATTGCCACGGTTTCCTCGCAGGCAGTCAGCGTTATCATATCGCTCCTTGTGATAAAAAAACAAAAGCTGCCGTTCACTATGAAAAAAGAAGACTTTCGTTTCGGCTCGGAGATCGGCAGATTCTTTCGTGTGGGCGCACCGCTTGCATTGCAGGATATCCTCACAAATGTCACTTTTCTTGCAATATGTGCTTTCGTAAACCGTCTCGGACTGGAAGCATCGTCGGGCTACGGAGTATCACAGCGTATCGTTGGATTTGTAATGCTCATCCCGTCGGCGATCATCCAGAGTATGTCTTCATTTGTTGCGCAGAATGTTGGTGCAGGTGATGAGAAACGTGCTAAGCAGGCGATGAAATGTGGTATGCTCATCGGAGGCATCATAGGTGTTCCCGTAGCGCTTATGGCTTTTTTCGGCGGAGATATGCTTTCAATGGTATTTACAAAGGATGCCGCAGTTATCGGACGCTCCGCAGAATTTCTCCGTGGATTCGCAATTGAAGCTGTTGTAACGAGTATTCTTTTCAGCTTTCTCGGATACTTCAACGGCCATTCACGTTCAACTTTTGTTATGGTGCAGGGACTTATCCAGTCGCTCGTTATCCGTCTGCCTGTTTCCTATCTCATGAGCATACGTGAAAATGCAACTCTCACAGGTATAGGGATCGCCGCTCCGTCAGCAACCATTCTCGGTATCATAATGTGCAGTGCGTATTATATATATGTTAACAAAAAAATAAAAGTATAACATCTTCCGTCAGTTGATAGAATTATCGGCTGGTGGTTTTTTATATATGTATTATATAAATCTGTTAAATATTACTATTTGAATAAAAGGACGAAGTTATTACGTTAAATTTTAATATTTTTGGTGATTCTCATTAAAAATTCACAATAATCGGGTTGACAGAACCTATTTTAAATGGTATAATAAGTTTACAGATAATTTTATGGATCATTAATATCCGGATTCATATATGAGCCATCCGACTCATCCAAAACCAGATCATCGGAGGTGATCGGAGAATGATCAATTCGCTAAAAACCATAGGCATTTTCGGCTGTCAGTTTACCAGCAGATACCGCATGAATATGCCCGAATACTTCAATAACGCTGCAAAAGAGATCGGAATAAATCTTGTCTATATCAATTTTCTCGGAAAAATCGGCGATAAAAACGCAGAATACGGCGAATATGAGCTTGACCTTATAGAATATATCGACCTTGACCAGTTTGATGGCATTATCTTTGACGGAGAAGGATACAATGTTCCCGGTATGGCCGATGCAGTTATACAAAAACTGCGAAGTGCCAAATGTCCGGTTGTATCCATAAGCAGTCATGTCGATGGTTTCTATAATATTGTTTTTGAAGATAAAAAAGGTATGCGTTCTGTCGTTGAGCATCTGCTCGATGTTCACAAGCTGACTAATATAGGCTTTATGTCGGGATATCTTACACATCCTGATGCTCAGGCAAGGCTTGAGGAATTCAGAACGGTCATGCGTGAACACAGCCTGCCTGAGGACGGTGCAGGTATGTTTGAAGGCGATTTCTGGTTTTACAAAGGCAAGGAGGCTGCTGACTTCTTCTTATCCCGTCCTGAACTGCCTGAGGCTATCGTATGCGCCAACGACTATATGGCGATTGCTCTTATAAATGAACTTAAAAAACGTGGCTATGAGGTTCCTGATGATATTATCGTAACAGGCTATGACGGTTCGCCCGAAGGCAAGGACTTGCTCCCACAGCTTACTTCTGTAACAAGAGAACGCAGTGAGATCGCACATAAATCACTGCAATTGATTATGGATATACTTGACGGCAATGAAGGCAAAAATGACAGAAAGCATATACATATTACGCCTAAGATCACTATCGGTCATTCCTGCGGATGCAAAAAGCTCGATATGCGTATAGAGGCTGAAAATGTAAATAATGTTCACAGTCAGCATACGGAACTGTTCAACAATATTTATGACTCGGAATCTTCGATCCTCAAACTCAATAAGGTCAATAAAATAGAAATGCTTGAGGATGTATTCAGAGAACTTGCAGTAAATATCGGTGATTACAGCACTTTCATGCTCATGCTCCATACAGACCGTGGAGGAAGGCTTTCATGCAACAGTGACTTCACAGTGGCTTCGGGAAATTTCTCTCCGATAATCTGGATAGATAAGAAAAATGCCTACAAAAAGCCCGAACTTCTTTTTAGCTGTTCGGAACTTATACCGCCGTGTAAGGACGATTTGCCGCATTTCTATTACATTATGAGCGCTCACTGCGCTGAGAGAATGTTCGGCTATGCCCTTATTGAAATGGCTGACAGCGGTATTTTCAATGAGTTTTTCAATATGTGGCTTCTCAATATCTCGGTAACGCTTGAAACTCTGCTGAAAAATGATCGTATCAATAAACTCATCGGCACGCTTGAAGACCTCAGCATCCGTGACGGACTGACAGGTATGCTCAACAGGCGAGGATTTGATGAACTTGCCCGTGAAGCTATCCGCTCACTTGACGAAACAAGGACGGTATGCACTATGGTCATTGATATGGACGGTCTGAAGCGCATCAACGATGTTTATGGACATCATGAGGGAGATCGGGCTATCAAAGCCGCCGCAAATCTTATCACTAAATGCTGTGATGCAGGCGAGATAGCAGGCAGAGCAGGAGGAGATGAATTCTATATTTTCGCACCTGAGTATTCCCAGAAAAAACTGGACAGATTCATTGAAAAGCTGAATTTCCAGACAAAGATACTCAATGACCGTTCCAATAAGCCTTATAATGTTGAACTGAGTTACGGAACTTTCCTTACTGATACCAATAATCAGGGAATGCTTGATGGATTCATCAAGATCAGCGATTCAAAAATGTATGAAATGAAAATGTCAAAACCAAACAGACGCAAATGATAAAAAGTCCCTGATTTTTAAGATCAGGGACTTTCAGCTTGTCGATAAAGTTATATTTTATTAAGGGGACGCCC
>JAEDMD010000153.1 GCA_016303195.1 Oscillospiraceae bacterium
AGGGATGGTGATCCCTTTGGAAACCCAGTGTGCGGCTTCGCCGCTTTTTTATTTTATTATTATTTCATATTCCTGCGATGGTGCTTCAATTCGGTATTTTTTGATACTGCCGTTTATAGCCGCTTTCAGTACATTTCCACTGCGCTCCGCTGTCACTCTGAACGCTTGATTTCCCTCACTGTCATATATCTCAGTTTCCACAGTATGTCCATCTGAAATGCCGTAGATCTTAATTGTAACATTATCTGTATAATCATAATCGGCGCTATTCTTGAAATTGCCGAAAACTATGACAGAATCGGGCTTTGCAAATAACGGCATCGAGAAATAATCGTATTTTCTGCTGTACCATCTGCCGCCGCTGAGAGTTTCTCCTGTGAGAATATCCGTCCATGTTCCGCAGTCGGGAAGATAGAATTCACAATCGCCATCCTCACTGAAAACAGGAGCGCACAGCAGAGAATCGCCAAGCATATACTGTGTGTCGATGGCATGAGTATTCCTGTCAAAGCCAAAATCCAGCACCATTGCTCTCATCATGGGGATTCCCGTTTTATGGGTATGAACGGCATTGGCAAAAAGATACGGCATCAGTGAGCCTTTCAGCTTCACGAAAAATTCCGCCACTTTACAGCTTTCCTCATCGAAATTCCACGGCACACGGTAGGAATTGCTTCCGTGAAGCCGTGAGTGAGTGGACATCAGACCGAATGCCAGCCAGCGTTTGTACAGGTCGGGAGTGCCTTTTGCTTCAAATCCGCTGATATCAGGGGAAAAATAGCCGAATCCCGACATACAGAGCGAAAGTCCGCCACGGAGAGTTTCAGCCATTGAGTAGTAATCGGAAAAGCAGTCTCCGCCCCAGTGTACAGGGAATTTCTGACATCCCGCAGTTGCCGCTCTTGCGAAAAGGCAGGCATCGCCTTTAGCCTCAGAAAGCGCATCCCAGACGGTCTTATTATAGAGATAGGAATAGTAGTTGTGCATCCTGAACGGGTCAGAACCGTCCGAATAGACCACATCAGTCGGGATTCGCTCGCCGAAATCGGTCTTTACAGCATCAATTCCCAGTTCCGCCAGTTCTCTTATTCTTTCACCGAACCATTTCCGAGCATCCCTGTTGGTGAAGTCGATTATCGCCATAGCAGGCTGCCAGAGGTCGGTCTGGAAAACTGAACCGTCCTTATTCCGCAGGAAATAGCCTTTTTTCATCAGTTCACAGAATATCGGCGCACGTTGGCTGACATAGGGATTTATCCACACGCAAACTTTAAGTCCACGATTTTTTAGCCGCTGTATCATGGCTTTCGGGTCGGGGAACATATCTCTGTCCCACTGAAAACTGCACCATTCCTGTTCTTTCATCCAGAAGCAGTCGAAGTGGAAAACGTCGAGAGGGATGTTCCTATGTTCCATGCCGTCGATGAAAGAATTTACCGTATTTTCGTCATAATCGGTGGTGAAAGATGTCGAAAGCCAGAGTCCGAATGACCACGCAGGAGGGAGCGCAGGTCTGCCTGTGAGAGCAGTATAGCGCTCAATGACAGATGACACTGAATCACCGCCGAACAGGAAATATTCCATTTTTTCGCCTTGAACCGTGAAAGCAGTCCGTGAAACATTTTCCGAGGCGACTTCAAAGTCAACCAGTTCGGGATGATTGACGAAAATGCCGTAATTTCGGGAAGAAACGAAGAACGGAACAGATTTGTAGCTCTGTTCTGTACACGTTCCGCCGTCGTTGTTCCACACCTCGACAGTCTGACCGTTTTTGACGAAAGGGGTGAATTTTTCGCCGAAGCCGTAGATGGATTCACCTGCCGAAATTCCAAGCATTTCCCGAATATAGGTGTTTCCGCCGTTGTCGGAGCGTGAAAAGAATCGCTGATCGCTTTGGTCAGGTACTCTCTCTCGCTGAATGATAGAGGTCGTGCGCCATCCCGAACGTGTCAGGAGTTTTCCGTCATAGCGGAATTCGATTCCCCACGGCGACTTCACAGGCGGAATAGTCACACTGGTTTTACCTGAGATCATGATGATCTTTCCGCTTTCGTAATGCTTTATCGTTGGTCTGAAACCGTTGTCCTCGCTGAGTTCAAATTCAGGCAAATGAGCGACAGTTCCCGAAAAATGGGTTATCGTGACCTTGATACTGTTTTCGAGGGTGGATGTAAAGCGAATAGTCAGCACAGGGCCGCCGAGGGTCATGCCCCTGTTGTGTATCCACTGGTGGGTGGTGTGGACAGTCACCGAGTTTTCGTCGGCGGAAACGCCGTAAATTTCTTCGGAAAAGTCCACATTATAGCCTTTTCTGGTCATCCAGAATCCATCAGAAACTTTCATAATCAACTCCTTTTCCACAGCTTGTTTAAAACTTTGTGGAATATTAACAATCATATTAGTGGATGCTTTTGGAAATCCCAGCTTGTCTCAAAGCTGTCCCAATCTTGTTCCGATAGCTTCACACATTCCTCTGCAAGCTGTTTGATATGCCGATTCGGGCGATATTTCGGTATCGGAAGCCTTGCAGTGTCTCCTGCGTTCATGTTCATTGTGGGATTCAGCGCTTGTGAAAGAACGTCAGTGACTTTACTGTTGAGAAGTGCCAGAAGCCACATGGTATGGGCATAATTTGTTGAAAACGCACAACTGCCTGCAACGTTGAACATGAAGTTCTCGTCGTAATACCGAGCCGAAAATCTTCCGCTTGTGAGCGCAGACCAACTGACCGCCCTGTGAAAATTGTATTCCACGCTTTGCGGCCGTGAGAGCAATTTGCCGTTTTTGTCCCGAAAATTCCGTATTTCTTCGCCGCTGTGTTCCCAGTTGATGAGAAATTCACGGTTGCCGAACCATCTGCGGTAGTCACCGCCCTTATTGAGCGGATACCATTTTTTCTCTGTTTCACGGCAAAAAGCGCACTTTTCAATGCTGACCTCAAACCATCTGCGGAGAAATCTGTCATTGTCGCCCGTGATAAGCCCTTCACGGACATCCGCAACATCTGAGAGGGAAGAAAGCTCGAAAATTCGGCGTATATCGTCGCTTAGCCAGTAGATGAGCGGAGCGGACGGAATATTGAGAAAATCCGCCGCCTTTGCCGAAAATCTGTAACTGCAATCCGTTTCGCTGATCCCACGATACATCATCTGTCGCTGAAAACCCATATCTCCCTTAAAATCGGCAAGTCTGAGAAATTGGCACATTCTGTCGGCAGGGCTGTTGAAAAATGTGAACATACACAATGGCACGACCGCATTATCAAATGCGGAATATTCAAGCTGAACGAGGGTGTCGAGGCATTTTTCGCCTAAAATAAGCCTTCTGAACGGCTCGGATGTCTTGATGAAAAGCCATGTGTAAGGTGTGAGAAATCCAAGTCTGCCGTCTGATTTTACCAGTTCACAACTGCGAACTATGAAAGCAAGGAACAGGTCTGCGCTGTAATTTCTGAATTTTTCCTGCACGAAACTGAGTAACTTGCTGTCCATCGAGGAATGTCCGAGATATGGCGGATTGGTGGCAACAACGTCAAATTTCATGGAAAGTATGGCATTTGCGCCGCCTGTGCAGTTTTCGGGAATACTGAGCGAGCCTGCAAAGCTTTCAACATTTCCGCCTGAGAAGTTGAAAACTTGCGGTCTGGTATTGCTCCCCAGCTTTGCCGCCTTGATTCGCAGAGCAGTTTCAGCCACGGCGCAGGCACGTTCATCAAGTTCCAGTCCGAACAGATTTTTCTTGAGAGCCATTTCAGCGGCAATATTGTCTGAAAATCCCTGACTGCGATAAATTTTCACAAAAACGTCAAAGGCATACAAAAGCATATTTCCGCTTCCTGCACACGGATCAAGAAATTTCATGTCTTCGGCGGCTATTGCTGATAATTGCGGAATATCGCCGAAAATATATTCATCGAATCCGCTGAGCTTTGCACCTCCGCCTTCATACCATCGGCGAACAAGTGTATTCTGAACAAGATATTTCACTATCCAGTCGGGTGTGAAAACTTGAGTTGCAGGTGCAATATCCTCTGATCTCAGACGCTTGCTTTTTTTCAGTCCGACAGCAAGACCTGTGCGGTACGGCTCGTTGAAATATTGATGCGCCCATCCGAGAGCATCGTCACGATCAAGGGAAATTCCCGAAATTTCGGCAAGTATTTCGCTAAACAGTATGTCGGGGTATTCAACATTCCCAAAATCATTGTTGAAAACTCCGCCGTATTGCCCAGCCATTTCCTTACATTTTTCCTCAAAGGCTGAATGTCTCTCTGTGACGGACAATTCCGAAAGCTGTGAGATGAACTGCGGACAGACAAAAGCAATGGCGCATAGCCTCATAAAGCTCGTATATGCTGTATTCTCATCGGTCACGGCGAGCAAACGTTCACGGGAGTGAACGGCAAATTTTTTCATCTGTGTGTGCCTGACGTTCATTGGTCTGCTCGTTCCAACGGCGGTATGATGAGTTTTTCTTCTTCATCGGAAGAAATATCTTCATAGTACGGCTCAAATTCCCATTCCTGCACTTCGTCCCACATCATAGGCAGTTTTATAGTCATGGTCATGTAGCAGTAAAGAAATTCCGTGAAACTCATATCAAATTCGTAATAGTAGTCACCATACATGGAAACTGTGAATGTATTGCCTGTTTTACGCAGAAAAAACTCATCATCATCAGACCAGCCAATGAATAACAGTCCGCCTTCTTCGGGATAGAACGGATATGGGAAATGATTGCCGAAAGCGATTATTTTAGAGCGTGTGAAGCTGTCGATCTTCTCACACCGCATAAATTCAAGCAGATCGGGATTACCGTCGGTTACTTCGGGTTCGCCGTTATTGAATCGGCAGTCGATATGTGCCGATTGTCCGTTTGGCAATTCTGCAAAATTGGATTCGAGATGTTTGTAGATTTCCTCACGCTGTTTATGTTCGGCGATGAAATCTTCTGCTCCGTTTTGTGTGAAAGGGTAATTGATATAGATGTATGAGTCAAATGTGTCAAAACCGTAAGTTCTGAGAAAAGCATAATAATCCGCAGGCAGTGAAGTGCCAAGTGCCTTTTCAAATGCGGCTATATCTTCATCATTGAAGTTATTGTTGGGATTTTCGGGAGGGGGATATTTTTCAATAAGTTTATTCAGCCATTCCATATTTTTCTTGTATGATATAGTTAAGCCTAAATCATACTCTCCTTTCCCAATT
>JAEDMD010000154.1 GCA_016303195.1 Oscillospiraceae bacterium
CCCTACAAAAAACACTTGTTTCATGACATTATATTTTGAAAATTGATTTTCGTGTTATTCGGAACAGGGCAACAGCATATAAAAATAATAAAAAACCGCCGAAGGCGGCATTTCTGGGGTCAAGGGTGACTCCCCACAGTGTGGGGAGATGTCAGCGTAGCTGACAGAGGGGACGGGCTCCCGTTGGGAGATGTTATCTCCCTTGCAGGGGGTGAATGAGGGGGACAGCGTCCCCCTGACAAAGCAGTAAAGCAAGCAAAGCGATGCTTTACGGACGGTTTGCAATAAATATGCCTTACCACAAAAAAGTAAATGCTGTTGCAGTGGTTTCTAATTCAACATCTGCTTGACAAAAATGCCGTTTAATAGTATAATGTATAAAGAATAAGTATACGCTTATATATAACACAGGAGGACATGATATGGCCGGATTAGATGATTACGCTCCTGCTGTCAGAAAAGTAATGACGCTTTTTTACGTCATAGATACATCAGGCAGTATGCAGGGCAGTAAAATAGGACAGGTGGAGTCTGCTCTGGAAGAAGTTATGCAGACACTTCAGGAGATCAGCGATGAAAGTGACGACGCTGAGATCAAGATCGCCGTTCTCGAATTTTCAACAGGTGCTTCGTGGGTAACTCCCGAACCCGTTTCACCTGAGGGGTACAGGTTCAAATCCTTTGAAGCCTGCGGTGTCACCGATCTCGGTGCTGCCTGCAAGGAACTTGATAAAAAACTTTCACGCAACGAATTCCTCAGAACTACCGCAGGCGCTTATCCGCCCGTTGTTCTGCTTTTCAGCGACGGAGGCCCGACAGATAACTGGGAAAGTCCGCTGGATAAACTTAAAGAAAATAACTGGTTCAAGCGTTCCATCAAGATAGCATTCGCTATCGGTGAGGATGCCGACAAGGACGTTCTCGCCCGTTTTTCGGGAAGTATCGAAACTGTCCTCGATGTAAGGAATAAGGATCAGCTCAGACTGATGATCGAAAAGGCAAGCGTTATCACAAGCGTTTTCGCAAGCCATTCAAGCACCGTTGAAAGCAATACCGATCCTGTTGAGATATCTAAACAGCTTGCTGATGACGTTCAGACCCAGACCACAGAAGCTCTCAGCGATGCCAACACAGCCGACTGGGACGATTCAGACTGGTAAAAAGGAGCTGCCAATGAATAAATATTCATCTTTTGCACACACCACCATTGGCGCAAATCATATTCAGAGAAATATCTGCTGTCAGGATTCATCAATGGCGATAAACAACGAGGATTTCGTATTTGCCGCCGTTGCCGACGGTCACGGAAGTCCGCACTATCTCCGCACCGAAAGAGGCTCGAAATTTGCAGTTGAATGTGCATTTGACTGCGTTTCTGAGTTTCTGGAATGCCTCAAGGATGCCGAGGAGGTAATGGATGACCAGAAACAGCGTGACAAACTGCTCGATCAGCTCTGGCGGAGCATAGTTTCACGCTGGCACAGCCGTTGTGAAGCCGACTATGAGCAAGAGCCGTTTACACCTGAGGAGTATGACAGGATCCCCGATGAATACGGATTTTACCGTGATATATATATGAGCGGAGATTTCATAAGCGCCTACGGCACAACTCTCACATTCATCGCCGCAACGGAGGAATTTGCCTTCTGCGGACAGATAGGCGACGGAAAATGCGTTACCATCGACAGCAAGGGCATAGCCTGCGATCCTGTTCCCGATGATCCGAGATGCTTTGACAATATCACAACTTCTCTCTGTCAGGAGGATGCAGTCCTCTCAGCAAGATTCGTATATTTCCCGAAGGATTGCTTTCCGCCTGCATTGTTCATAGGAACGGACGGAGTTCAGAATTCCTACTGGGACATTGAACAGCTTCACGGCTTTTACCGTGGGCTTGCGCTGACCATTGCGGAATACGGCATGACCGAGGGAGTCCAGCAGCTTGCGGCATTTCTGCCTGAGATGACACGAAAGGGAAGCGGTGATGACGTTTCCGTGGCAGGAATAGTAGACCTTGAAAGCCTTAAAGCGGCATCGGAAGCACTGAAAAGCGCAGTCAGCTACATTGGTGCAGATACCCCTGCCGAGCCTGTTCCACAAGAGGAAACAGACGGAAAAAATGAATAGATCATAATTGTTGTGTTCCCTTACGGGGACGGATCAAAATATGTAGGGACGGCCATTGGCCGTCCTTTTTTTCGCAATATGTAATCGAATTTTTCTGTGTCGGAAAAAAGAATAAGGAATAAAAAAGGCGGATGATATCCGCACCGAGTTTGTCGAAAAACTAATTTGGGGACGTCGAGGACGCCGTCCCCTACAAAACTTTTCACGAATAATAGACAAATTGTAGGGGCTGGCGCACTTAACACGTGCCCTTCCCCTTTGTCACTGCGTGACATTTCCCCACACTGTGGGGAATCACCCGACAGCCCATTGATTTACAACGAAATATGACTTTTTCGACAGACTGAAGGGCGGATGATATCCGCCCCTACAAATTCAATGTTTTTTAGCAAGAAGGTGAACGCTGATTCTTACTGTGCATATCTTGCTGTTTGTTCCTGAACCAGATCAGTCCATGCATCACGGGCAAAATCCCATGAATCGTAGTAGCCGTTCAGCAGGGTGGTCTCCATGTTGTACATCACGCCTGCGCCGTTGTAGTCATACATTCCCTTGCCCATGCCGTAGCCGAAATCGAACAATGGGAAACACTGAGACGGGTCGAGGAATTCCTGTAAAGCGTCATACTGTTCATCGGTGATGAAGCTCTTTACATCACCGTTGCCCTTTTTTACAACAGTGGTTGCGGCGGCTTTTCTTTCATCCTTGAAGCTGGGTTCAGTTTCAGCAAGGCGCTCACATCTTATATAAGTAGCCACAGCGCCGCCCTTCTGGGAATTTTTTGCAAGCAGACGGGCATTATGCTCACAGCTTATGTAATATCTGTCCGCATTTGGTGACTTCGGGAACGGAACTATCATAAGGTCTTTATCCTCGTTGAGAGCGTTGGATTCGCCGAGCGCCCAGTCCTCCATAGCATAGAACAGTACATTTGCATCGGTGTCGAAATGCTCTATCCAGTTGTCACGGTAAAGACCGTTTGCGTAAATATCGGCGAGAAGCTGTTCAGCACTGCCGAGAGCGCTGTCGGAAATATTATTCACGAGCTGACCGTTTTCCTTTTTGATGAGGGTGCTTCCCGATGAAGCGAGAGCGGCCTGACCGAATTCGCCGTTGATGCCGTAACCGCCGCCGTTAGCAGCGAAAGACTGCATCATTTCCATGAATTTATCCCAAGTCCACTGCCCCTGCTTGTAAAGCTCATAAGGGTCTTCAAAGCCGTTTTCACGCATGACATTACGGCTGTAAGTAAGGATAGTGGGACGGGTGAGGCTGTAAGGGATAACATAGTGACTGCCTCTGAACTCGAACATATCAATAACTTCCTGCATATTGTCCCAGATGCCCGTATCCATGCCGAGTTCCTCATAGTAATCGTCAAGGGGCGCATAGAGGTCACGAAGCACACCTTCGGGGAAAGCGCCTTTTTCGTAAGGGAACATATCCACTTCCTCGCCTGCGTTTATCATTTCGGCAAGGCGGTCATACTTGCTTTCTTCGGGAGTATACACATAATTTATCTTACCGCCGAAAACGTCCTCAAAGATTTCGAGAGCGGAGCTTCTTTTTTCGCCCTTAGCAGGGGTTATGTCATAGTCTGAGAGCCATGTTATAGCCATTTTATCGTCAGCGTCAGCCTTTTGGAATTCTTCCTCCTCAGCTTCGGTGACTTCTTCGGTAGTCCGGGCTTCTGTAACAGATTCCTCAGAGCTTTCATCTTTCTTTGATAAGCTGCATGAGAATACCGATGACAATACAAGTGTCAGCGCAGAGACAGCAGCCATCGTTTTTCTTATATCTTTCATAATAGCTTCTCCTTTCTTCCGCCGCACAGCGACTATTTCTATTATACTATATCTGCACATTCAAGTCAAGTTTTTTAGTTATTTGCACATGGAAATCAATTTTGTTGAGTAGAAAAAATTAATTTGTAGGGAACGCCGCCCTCGGCGTTCCATTTGATGACATTTTTGTTAGGCTGTGGAACGGCGAGGGCGCCGTTCCCTACAAAAAACACTTGTTTCATGACATTATATTTTGAAAATTGATTTTCGTGTTATTTGCATGGGCGGACATCCCAGATAAATGTGTAATAGTGGTGTGGGCTGTCGGGGACGCCAGCCCCTACAAATGGTTTCAATTAATGAATATTGAATAAATAATAAATAATAATTGCGGTGTACCTGACGGTACGGATTTGCCCCGCCCTGATGTTAACAACTGCCAACTAATAAGCGCTAAACTATGCATAGTGACGATATTGAGAGGTCGGGAGATTTTTTGCATTGCAAATCTTGACAAACGGTCAGTTATGGAGTATAATTAGCTTGCAGTAAAGGATACTGCAATATTCTGAAGAGTAAAAATACGTTCGTTAAGTGTTGACTGAACGGGGAGTTGTCAGTCAAACGAAAAGCTAAGGCTTGCGGTTCGTATTTTGCATCCCGCTTCATAGGACAAAATAAAAGACGTTATGCCTTCTTTTCTGTCGTATGAGTGAGGAAAAGGAGGTTTTTTTATGAATACAAACAACACAGCAGCAAAGCAGAACATCAAGGTTTTCGGAAGCACAAAGGTACTCATCGCAGCGGCACTTCTTGCGGCTATGAGCATGGTACTGGGCAAATTCGCCGCTATCAACGTGACCAACAGCATCCGTATCGGCTTCGGCGGACTGCCTATCCAGATGGCAGGTATCTTCTTCGGCCCTGTCATTGGCGGAGCTGTGGGACTGGTGGCTGACGTTATCGGCTGTATCCTCCGTGGATACTCCATCAACCCCATAATCACCGTTGGTTCTACCTGTATCGGACTTGTTTCGGGCTTCATGTTCAATCATGCACTGGGCGGAATGAAAAAGGCTCTGCTCCCGAAGATCGCCCTTTCAACAGCAGCCGCTCACATTGTCGGCTCAATGCTCATCACATCATTCGGACTTTACGTTTACTACCACACATCAACACCACAGCTTATGATGCGTGTGCCGATCTATCTCATCACATCGGCCTGCGAAACTGCTATAATCTTCCTGCTCATGAGCAACAAGGTATTCGTTGCCGAGCTTGAAAAG
>JAEDMD010000155.1 GCA_016303195.1 Oscillospiraceae bacterium
AGAACCCTTTTTCAAAAGGGTTTTCCTCAATATCACGTGTAAAAACTTCTGTAAGGGTATCACCTTTATGCCGTTTTTTTATTATTAATATTCCGATTATCAATAGCCACGCCAGCGTTTTCTGATGATGTATGCACCTGCAAGTGCGCCGACTGCCACAGCCGCAGCAATACCTGCAACCTTTGCCCATGTCTTATGCATTACGAAAAGCGCTACATTTTCAGTGATGAGCATATCCTTGTATACCTTTGTGGTCTTGTTTCCCGCAAGGTCAACAAGTTCTATTGTAACATCACGGGAGGAGTTTGATGCGGGCATTGAAAATGTATAGATATTGTCATCATTGCCCTCAGAATCGTCAAGAAGTACCTCTCCGGTGCTTGTTGTTACTTTTATGCTCTTTAATTTCTCATTGACATTGAGTCTGAATATTCTTTCAGCTTCATTGAATTCTGCACGATCAGCAAGGTCATCACATTTGAAATCGGGATTATGAGTATCAACATTGAAGCTGATCTCCGCACCACGGCTGGAACTTACATTTTTATTTCCTGCCTCGTCAACAGACTGGATGGAAATATTATAGTTAAGATCCTGATCGAAATTCTTGGAAGCTATGTTATAAGTGTACTCATATCCCGAACCGTCCTCCAGCGGAACAGGCTCGGAAACAGTATAATCATCGGCAGTCAGCTTGACAGTTTTTGAGCCTTTGTCGATAATGATTATAATGTCGGAATCGTTTTTGTGCTTATCGACATTTTTTTCGGTAATGACAATAGTTGGCGGATTTTTCAGGTATTGACCGTTGATTTTTTCAGCATCGGCAACAGTGAATACAGAACCGAAACGGTTTACAGAGAATTCCATGCTGTCAGATTTTGTATTCTCAGCTTTATCGCTGGTATCAACTTCTATCTTGTAATTTCCGTCATATTTTTCTTCAACAGGGAAGTTGTCGAAAACCATCTTTTTCTTGATGCCTGACTCAACGTTGTCTGATGACCAGCGGCCGACGATATAATTGCCTTTATTGCTGACATCATACATTGCAACATCGCCGTTGTCCTCATATGTGACATTGAGAAGCTCGCCGTTCTTGTAAACCTTTACGTCCTGAGCATTGAGGTTGTCATCGGTGATATTTACAACAGGTGTAACATCGCCCTTGTTTGCATTTGTGATACCTGAAATTTTGATCTCAGGTTCTTTCCTGTCAACAGTAAATGAAGCAGATACCGAACGCATTGTATTTCCTGCAAGGTCATGGCCTGACACAACAATTGTGTATTCCTTGTTTTCGGAGAAATAGGACGATGGGATATTTGCAGTGTGGGAAGTACCGCCTGACCAGTTTGAAGGAATGTAAGGCGTGCCGTTAATAGTTACAGTAACGCTGTCGGGATCAAAATTCACCTCGTCGATAGTAACGGAAGCAGAAGCCTCGGTTTCGATGTATGGTTTGTCGGCAGTCTTTATCTCCGAACCATCACGCTTTCTTACAGTGATATTGGCTTTCGGCGAGATCGTGTCAATTACGAAAGTACCTGATCTGTATGCTTCTGCGTTGTTTCCTGCAAGGTCGGAAACGTCGATATTCAGCTCATATCTTCCGTCAGAGCTGAAAGATATGTCTTTTGAGTATTTGTGATCGTCGGTTGGCTGTGAAACCTTAGTTTCCTCATTGAAGCCGTTGTCAGTCTCACCGTTTATTTTCGGAGCGCTGAAATTTCGTTCGGCAATGACGATATGAGCATTTTTGGTAGTGTTGTAGTACACGACACCTTCATTTCTGTCTATTCCCGTAACATCAATAGTCGGTATTTTTTTATCAATGCTGAATCGTTTCTCGGTTGTGGTCACATGGCCTGTGTTGTCCTTGACCCTGAGCATTATGAAATCATTATTAGCATCGGTTTTGACAGCGATGATGTTGGAAGCAGAAATGGCTATATTTCGGTCTTTGTTGCTTTCGTTTATTTTCCAGCCCTGAGCATCGCCTACAATATTTCCTGCCATGTCGATGTTGACAGTTTCCCAATCCTTCATGTCGGAAGTTATCCAGCTTATCTGCTGGATTCCCGAAAACGGATCGGATATCTCTATCTTTGCAGTAACATCATCCTTGAAAAGTTCAAGTCCGTCCGCATCATGCTTATCCGTATCAGGAAGATCGACCTTGAATGAAACATGGCCTTCATGTCGTGTGATATCCTCGGAAATAAAGCCGTTAGGGGATATCTTTTCCGATATATTGCCCACATTATCCTCAGCCCATGCGGTAATATCGCCCTTGAAGCCTTCGGGGACATTGCAGGTCACTTCGCAGTCACTTCCGTCCTCGTTAAGGGAAAGTTCACTGCCTGTGAATGTCAGTAACTCAGCTTCTCCATCAATAGGTTTCAGTTCGATGCATACACTTCGGATGCCTGAGCTGCGATTCTCGGAATCGGCTATTCTGACGGTCATAGGAATGGTTTTATCAGCAAAATGGCTGTATTTTCCTTTTGTTTCGGGAGCAACTGTATCATTGTCATAGTTGCTTACAGCTTCGTCGAAGCGGAAGCCTGTAACAGTCGGAACAGTGTTATCCTTGAATACCTTATATTCCCGTGATGCAGGATTTCCTGCGTTATCCTCAGCGTAGACGGAAACCTTGAATTCACCGTCAATTTCCCTGTCGGTATTGAGAGTGAAGCTCTCATTATGAGTCGGCGCATCAAGATCGGTATATTTGTTTTCCAGAGGCTTGTCGGCAGTGAAACGTCCGCTGGCAGGAGTTATGGTGATCCCTGCGATACCCGAACCCTCGTCTTCTACATCGAATTTCAGCTCAGAATCACCGCTGAACCAGATCTCCTCATGGTCAGTTCCTTCATATTTTATATATTTATTTTCGCCTTTTATCTCAGGCTTATCGGGAAGAACAGGCGGAATATCCTCAATGGTAACAGTTCTGCTGCCCTCAGTTGACTTTAGTTCAATACCGCTGACGGAGTTTCCGACCTCATCCTCGGCACTTATGGTAAGAGTGCCCGACATAAGCTGATTTTCAGTCAGCTCTGTCTCAGGGATGCTGAAAACAGCCTTTCCGTCATATGTTCTTTCAGCTCTGAAAGTTCTGGTTTCGCCATCATCGGTCTTATATGTCAGTTCGGCATATTTCAGACCTGATGACTGACGTTCCCTGTTGTCATCTATATCCGCTTCAATGGATATCCTGCGGTTTGCAAAAGTTCCGAATTTTGTCATTCTGACAGAATTTTCATTTTCCCATGACGCTCTTGTGAAAGTTTCGCCTGCAACAGGCTTGTTATTGTCGATATAGTACGATGTACCGATGATATCTTCGGAAGTTCCTTCACGTATGCATCTGTTGCCTGCATTATCGATGGTATAGAAACTTATCGACAGTTTTCCGTCGCTGTCAAGGGAAACAGGTGTATCCGTCAGCGGTATATCAATATTTGACTTGCTGTGATTTCTGAGATGAGGAACAAACAGGGTATTATTCGTTTCAGGGATGAATTCCACATAGAAACCGCCGTCAGCAAGGGAATTACGTGCATTTGCAATATCCGCCTCAGTTGTACCGAAGCCGAGTTCTGAAATATCGAACTTTTTTTCGTGACCGCAGACGATGATTCCGACAGTGCTTATACCTGAGTTTATCTCACTGTCATCCTTTACGCTGAAACCGACATTGTGGTAATCTCTGAACCAGTTCCTGCCGTCTATATATGCATCGGGGGTGCTGTTATCGTGGATAACAGGCAAAGACGGAGAGATATTATCAATAATAAGCTGTTGAGCTTTCTGAGGATCATCGGTAACATTACCGTGTTCCTCGTCATTGCAGTAATAGAATACATTTGAATTTCCTGCATCATCGGTAAGTTCGATGATGATATATCCCTTGAGGTTCTTGTCGGTAAAGTCAAACGGTGCATCTTCTGTTCGGATATCGTTCTGATTTCCGATAAATGCTTTTGTGTATTCATTTGTATATGAATCAGGAGCGAGATTTTTCTCAAAGCGGTAGATAATACTTGTTACGAATGATGACGGAGAATTGCCGAACTTATCATTGAATTCAGCGTGTGCGTTCATTTTGCTTCCGTGGACGATATTATCCCTGACATTTGTAAGAGAGACAGATGTTACTTCAGGCTTGCCGATATCTATTTTAACAGGAATTCGTACAGGTGAATTTTTCAGTCCTGCATTATCGGTAACAATGACAGGAAGAAGACGATTGAAGCCTTTCTGACCGCCTGTCATTGAAACAGTAACAGTGAAGTATGTGTTCTGTTCTGCATCATTACTGCGGAGGAGTCTGACTTTATATCCGCCGTTTTCTTCGGAATTTCCTTCGTATGCACTATGAGCATCCCAGCCGTCAGCAGGCTTATCAATGGTAACATCACCGATGGTAATGGAATTTACAGAGCCGAGAGCGCTGTTCTTACCGATCTTTTCAGCCGCATCCTTTGTGAATTCGCCGCTTGCACTGACATCTGAGGCAGGGTCGTCGATATAGACTTTGAATGTATAGCTGTTTTTGGCTGACCAACCGTTAGTTTTGATATCATCTAAATTGTCGAGCCTTACAGACGGGAGCGCATTATCGAAATAAACGATAAACGGTGTCATAGGGCAGGCCGAATCACCGTCAATGAGAAGCATGAATCGGTAGAATTCGGGTCTGTCAGTCTCATCATTTTCTATATTCAGAACATATCTGAAAGTTCCGTCCTCATTTTCGACTGTTTCCACATTGCAGGAGAAAGAATTTCCCTTATCATCGGAACATAAAAAGGTCTTATCCTTGAATTCATCCGAAAGTTCAATTGAATAGCTGTCCTGATACTTAATTGCAACTGTACTGTTGTTTCGTCTGCCTGCTTCAATTCCGCTGTTGTGTGCGGAGGTTATCATACTGTCAATGACCTTGTTTTTCATTGTCTCATCTAATGGTGCGGCGATCTTGTAGACAAGATCAAACAAAGTTCCGTTATTGCGGGTCTTGATCTTGTAAGTCTGATTATTTTCGGCATTCCAGTACAGATATGGAACTTCGAGATATGTATTGCCGTTTTTCAGTTTATTTTCATAGAGTTCGGTAAAATCTCTTTCAACTGCATCAGGATTGGCAATAAGGTCATAATTA
>JAEDMD010000156.1 GCA_016303195.1 Oscillospiraceae bacterium
AAGCAGATTCAGTGCAAAGCCGTCAGGTGTGCTTTGTGCGGTGTTGCCTTAAAAATACATATAAAGCTGGCACTTTATCATGCCATTATAGAGTTTTCTGCGTTTGCGTGCCTGAGTGCCGAAGAATTTTTCAAATTCCTCATGAGGGGAGATCACATAGCTTTGCCTGCTGCCGCCCTTTCCGAGAACTCTGCCCATTTTGCGGTAAATATCCTCAGCTTCACGGAGTTCAAGAAGTCTCTCGCCGTATGGAGGATTGCAGATAACGATGGAATCCTCAGGCTGAACGAATTTGCTGATATCAGCCTGTTCGATCTTCAGACGGGATTTTATACCTGCCTTGTGAGCATTATCGAGTGTAAGAGCAACTGCATCATCGTCGATATCGAAGCCGATAGCGTGAAATTCAGCAGATTTGTCAACATTATCAATGGCACGAGTTCTTTCCTCACGCCATATCTTATCATTGAAGCAGTTCCATTTTTCAGCGGCAAAACGTCTGTTCAGCCCCGGAGCGATCCTGAGTGCCTTGAGAGCGGATTCGATAAGGAGAGTACCGCTTCCGCAGAACGGGTCGCAGACGATCGAATCAGGGCGGACTCTTGCGAGGTCGATGATACCTGCCGCCAGTGTCTCCTTGATAGGAGCGGCATTGGAATTGCGTCTGTATCCACGCTTATGAAGTCCAACACCGCTTGTGTCGAGATAGATAGATACAACGTCTTTGAGGATGCTGAACTTGATCTGTACAGTCGGGCCGCTTTCATCGAACCAGTTTATGCCGTACTTGGATTTAAGGCGCTCAACAGCGGCTTTCTTGACTATGGACTGACAGTCGGGAACGCTGTGGAGGGTGGAATTGAGGGAATAGCCCTTTACAGGGAAAGCGTCATGTTCGCCGATGTAGCGTTCAAGTTCGATAGCCCTGACACCCTGAAAAAGCTCCTCAAAAGTTGTAGCTTTGAATTCGATAAGCTCAATAAATACACGCTCGGCAGTGGAAAGGCACAGATTAGCACGGGCGACGATGTTTTCGTCGCCCGTGAAGCTGATTTTTCCGTCGCTGACTTTAAGGTCAGTGCCGCCTATCTTTTGAATTTCATATTTCAATACGCTTTCCAGACCGAAATGGCATGGACAGCAAAGTCTGATATTGCTCAAAAAAATCACCTTATTTCAAACCCATCCCACAAAGGGGATGGGTCATTGGAATTATAAATTGTTGAATGGATCACCATTCACCGCCGCCGTCGGAGTAGGTTTCGCCGCCGCCTGACCAGCTGTCGCCGCCAGACCAACTGCTGTCGCCTCCGCCCGACCAGCTGTCACCGCCTGACCAGCTGTTATCGTAGGAGCTTCCTGAATCCCATGTATTTCCTGAGTTCCATGAGTTATTGCTCCATGAATTGTCAGTGTAGGTATTATTAGCAGTGTAAGTGTTGTTTGCGTACCAGTTGTTGTTGGAATTTGTGTTAGAGTTGTATGAACTTCCCTGATTGCTTGTCCAACTGCTGTGAGAACCGTTACAGAAAGGAGCATTTGAAGACTTCCAGTAGCCGTATACGCCCTTTGGACAGCTTGCGGAAGCGATGCATCCCGAACCTGTACACATATAGCCTTCAACTACTGATTCAACAGGATCGAAATCAGCGCCTGTGTCAGGGAATTCTGTATTAGCGTATTCACCGATACAGTTGTTCCATACCTGAGCAGACTTGAAGTTCTGAGGAAGTGAAAGTGAAGGATCGTTGTACTTGTAACCGACTGTGATGCCGCTTACGAAGTCACGTGTCAGACCGACGAAAGCCTCATCGTACCAGTTATCGGTAGTACCTGTCTTACCAACGACTACCTTGTTGCTGAGCTGAGCGGCAGTACCTGTACCGTTCTGAACAACATTTTTGAGGAGTCGGTTCATTACCCATGCGGTTTCATCCGAAACAGCCTGTCTTGGGTTACCGTTGTTCTGATAGATTATCTGCTGATTGCTGTCCTCGATCTTAGTAACAACATGAGCTTCATTGTAAACGCCCTTGTTGCCGTAAGGAAGGTAAGCATTAACGAGGTTTTCAAGAGTGATACCATAGGTAAGAGCGCCGAGAGCGAGAGGAGCGATATCTTCGTCCTCAGGGTCAAGGTTCATGCCAAGCTGTTCCTTACAGAACTTGTAAACTTCGTGAGCGCCCATTTCTTCGACCAGCTGAGCAGGAACGGTATTGAAGGACTGCTGGAGGAGATAGTAGACGTTGTAGTTGCCGTAGGAAAGGGTCTTACCGTAGTTAGTAGGCCACGGATCGCCGTTTGGGAGCTTCATGATAGGCTTGTCGTTGAAAACCGAGCCCCAGTGGATGAGGTCAGTATCAAGAGCAAGACCGTAAGCCGCAACAGGCTTCATTGTAGAACCAACCTGTCTTGGGTCATGGCAGGCATAGTTAGTGGAAAGGGAAGTGGTCTTTTCGCCCCAGTCGCCGACCAGAGCCATTACCTCACCGCTGTAATTCATAGCTGCAAAGGCAACGTGAGGGAGATACTCTTCGGTTTTGCCGTCGCCGTCGATATCAGCCCAGCGTCTTGTGGCGTCAAGAGAGATGAGGTTTGACGGATCGAGGAACTTCTCCTCGACGTAGGACTGCATTTTTTCGTCGATGCAGGAGTAGATCTTGTAGCCGCCCTTGTTGATACGCTTGATAGCCTCGGTCTGATCGATGTTGTACTGCTTCTTGAAGTAGTCGGCAACTTCATAGTAGATAGCGTCAACTACCCATGTATAAGCCTTCTGTTCTTCTTCAAGGTCAGAAGCAAGCTCCTCAGGGTGAGAAGCGAGGTATTCCTCGGAATCCGTGTAGACCAGATCAACGTTGAGGTATTTCTGGTACTCGTCGTAGGTGATAGCTCCGTTGTCATAGAGCTTGTAGAGAACGTATTCCTTACGGCTTTTGTTATTGGCACGGCCGTCTGTAACGATTCTGTTCTGATCGTCATAGTATTCAACGAACGGACCGTAATGTTCAGGGCTCTTGGGGATAGCGGCGAGAACAGCGGCTTCAGGAACAGACAGATCCTCGACATTCTTGCCGAAGTAACGGATAGCAGCGAGCTGGATACCGTTGATAGGACCGCCGAAACCGATGTAGTTCAGGTATTCTTCAAGTATCTGATCCTTTGTATAGGATTTTTCAAGCTGCATCGCACTGAAAATTTCTCTTATCTTACGCTGAGGAGAATGCTCGTCATCACCTGTGAGGTTTTTGATGAGCTGCTGAGTGATAGTTGAACCACCCTGCTCAGTGTCGTAGATATGCATGAACATATTGAGGAAAGCGGAGAATGTACGCTTGTAATCGACACCGTCATGGGTGTAGAAACGCTCATCCTCTGTGTAAACGAAAGCGTCACGAACGTGCTGAGGTATTCTGTCGATAGTGACAGGGATACGCTGAACATCGGTCTTGACCTTATTCAGTACCACAAGTTCCTCGTTGCCGCTGGAATCCTTATGGACACCATAGAAGTAGGTATCGCTTCCTGATTCAAGTTCCTGCAAAGTGATCTTGGTTGATTCGTCCATGAAGTGAAGGACATATACCGTAAGCGCTGTACTTACGATAGTACCTGTAATGACCACCACAAGGAAAAGAGAAAGAAGTGTCGTAGCGATGACCATCATCAGTTTTTTGAAGATGCGAAACGGCAGGCTGTGCTGTTTCTTTTTGTGAGAGCTTTTTTTCTTTCTTGAGGACGGACCCGCTCCTGAAGACCCGTTCCGTCTTATTGGTTTTTCGTCCATTTTGTCAGAATAGCCGCAGGATATGCAGCCATACTCCTTTCTGAAAAATTATACCTATTGCAGACAGACTGATGCTGACTGCACAAATATATATCATAAATTATACCACACTTTGCGGTGAATGTTAAGGACTTTTTGAAAAAAAACAGCTTTTTGTATAATAGCGTAAAAAATGGGAAGTATATTTAATGAAATTTAGAAAAAACAACAATTGAGGAGATAAATTATGTTTACAAAAACAGCCAGACGAAACTACTTCATAATGATGACAGCGGCGGCGATTGCAGGATATATCGTTATCTGCTCACTGGGACAGAATATCCGCAGGGAAAAGGGACTGATAAAGCAGGAAGCCGCAGCAGCGAGTGAATTGCCCGTTTATTGCATAGTCCGTGAATATGAGGGCAAACTTGCCGCATTCCGCAGAGATTCGGCAGTACCATTCATGACGCTGGATGTTCGGACATCCATGCTGTCGGAATACGACCGAGAGCAGTTCATGGAAGGAGTCAAGCTGTATTCGGAGGATGAACTTAAAAAGCTGATAGAGGATTTTGCGGACTGAGATCTTGTAATTATCGTGGATCATTCGGCTTTTTTGTCTTTTTCTTCTTACGCACAGACCAGCCGAAATCGCCCAGTTTTCTGCCAAGTGCAAAGTATTCACCGTGAGCGTATGCCATAAGACCGCATTGCTGTAAATTCAGTTTACCTTTGCTGTCAATATATTTTTCATCCACATCAATGCCGACTATTTCAGCGAGGAACATGGTGTGTGAACCGAGCAGTTTTGACTCAGTGACACGGCATTCCAGACTTACGGGACATTCTTCGATTATAGGCGCACCGACTTTCTGAGCAGGGAGCGGATGAAATCCGCATTTGCCGAACTTATCGGTATTTTTTCCGCTTTTTACTCCGCAGAAGTCAGTCTCACGGCACATGGCGGAGGTTGTGAGATTGATGACGCATTCGCCGGAATCCCTGATAATATCATGAGAAAATCTTTCGGGACGGACGGAAATGTATGTCATAGGCGGACGGGTGCAGGTGATGCCTGTCCATCCGATAGTGAGGACATTGGGCGAATCGACAGTGCCGCAGGTAACAAGAGCGGCAGGAACGGGGGCAAGCAGGGCGCTGCCTTTCCAGAATTGTTTAGCCATAGTTTCTCCTTTGCATTGGTAAATATAGTTAAGGCAACACCGCACAGAGATTGTGGTGCAGATGCGTAGTCAGATTTTACGGCAGATTGTGCATAAATTTCGCAGGCATACTGACGTATGTCAAGGAATTTGTGTGCAAGATGCCGGAAAATATGCAAGCAGATGTGCCGCAAAGCCGTCAGGCGGTCTTTGTGCGGTGTTGCCTT
>JAEDMD010000157.1 GCA_016303195.1 Oscillospiraceae bacterium
CTTTAAAAAATATAAAAAAGCGCCGCAGGCGCACGTTCTGGGGTCAAGGGGGATGTTATCTCCCTTGCAGGGGGTGAATGAGGGTGACTCCCCACAGTGTGGGGAGATGTCAGCATAGCTGACAGAGGGGACGGGCTCCTGTTAGGAGACAGCGTCCCCCTGACAAAGCAGTAAAGCAAGCGCAGCGATGCTTTACGGACGTTTCTCAATATCTATGATTTACTTTACCGCTGACATATTGAAAAAGGACAGCCGATCGGCTGTCCTTCTTTTTTGATATTATATAGCATATGCGGCGAGTTTTTTGTAGAATTCATTGATGGAAGTTCGTCCGCTGAAGCGGTCAGCAGGTGCATATGCGCCTGTGTATTTGCCATCCTTGAATATGTAGTACTTGCCGCCGTCCTGTGCGATGCTGAGTTCCGAGTCGGTATCATCGCTGTTATGGTATGTCACTTTCACAACAGTTTTGCTGTCGTCGGGCTTTGCATCAATGTCAAGTCCCTCTATTGCCATCATTGAGAATGAATCATAGAAGTTCTGGAACAGCATATATCCCTCGGAATTGCTGATATCAAGCGACTTGCCGTTCATGGTGCAGGTCTTTGAATCCGTGTCGATGGTGAATTCGTTATTCTTGCCGTCGATCTCGATATCGAATCCCTTGATGCTGTACATATCAGCCGCTTTCAGTGTGTGGCTAATGTAGTCAAATGGCGTTGATACGGCAACTTCCATGCTTGATGTCAGATATATCTCAAGCTGTTTGTCCTCGCCGATGAGAACATACGAATAATTCGGGTCATTCTCATTGGTAACGGTGGTGAAAGTACGTTTTGTGCCGTCCTTGCCTTCGATAATTACCTCTCCGTCGGGCTTGTCAAGGCCGTATTTTGCAAGATCGGTGAAGTTTTCGTCCATAAGGTCTTCCGCTTCGGTTCTGACGAGCTCGTTTATCATAGCGGTAATAGCGGTCTGATCGGTAGTGAGACTGTCATATTTTTTATCGAGCTTCCAGAAAGAAGTTGCATCGTCGTAGCTTATGGTGCAGGTCTCCTTGCCGTCATTTTTAATGGTTATCTTGGAAATATCGTTGATACCGTAAGGAACGAGCTTCTTGTTTTTCAGAGTAAGTCTGTCAGCGAAAAGCGCCGAACCCTCATAGGAGTCAATGGCATAGACATTTTCCTTGTCGCCCGTCATTGCGTAGTAGAATTCCCCTGTGGGGCTTTCATTGCCGAGATACAGCTCATAAGTCCTGCTGTCGTCGGTCATTTTTATTGTGAGCGGATCGTCAAGTCCGTACATTGCCTTTTTGCTGTCGTCAGCCTTACCGTAGGAATCCTCTGCGATAAGTTCGGAGGTATAGGTGCAGATGAGCTGCATATACACCTGATCAAGCTCGAAATCGTCACGGTTTGTCAGCTTCCAGACACCGTCCTCGCCTTTTTCTGCGACATATTCGCCGTCGCTGAGGTCGAATTCCAGTTTGCTGATGCTGTCGCTGTTTATGGTGAAAAGCACATTGTCGGCTTTCTGAGCCTGTGAAGCGCTTTTTTCCTGATCCTGCTTATGCTTTACCGCAAGGAATGCTCCTGTTGAGCCGCCTGCCAGTATCAGAGCCGCAGTGAGTATGATAATGGGTTTCTTCATTATGAATTTCTCCTTTTGAGCCATACAACAGCGCCGAAAGCGATAAGTGCAAGAGGGATGATAACAAGGCTTGCAAGAACGGTCTTAGCGTGTTTTCCGTCCTCGAATGTCATTGAATCGTAAGCATCCAGCTTATTGCCGATACCTGCTGAGATATCGCTGTCAAAGAGCCATGTATTGGAGAATGTGAGGAGCATTGTTGTAGCGCTGAGTGTAGGTGCGACAACGTCTCTGTCGATGATGTCGGTGCTTCCCATAACGATGAGCTTTGCACCTGTTATCCTGTCGAGGGCATAGTAGCCGTAATCAAGCTGTATGCCTGAAAGTTTCTTTGCTTCTGCCTCGGTAACCTCGTCACCGCCCATAGGAGTGCTGACTGTTGTGTAGTTTCCGCCTGAATCCGCAACGTTTCTGATTATCGGCGCAACTTCAACATTTGCGGCATTTGCGAAGCTGGTCTCGGACATCTGTGCGAAACTTCTTGCACCTGCGATACCTGCGATATATCCGCCGTTTTCAACGAGGTAGTTGATATCTGTGGTAAGGTCTTCGGTGAAATCGCCTGTTGCGGCCGGATATTCAACACGCATGAAGTTTTCGGACTGTACCATATCTCTGTCCTGAAGCTGATTTGCGGCGCTGGACTCGGTAACGGTGTTGTAGTCCATGATAATGCCGTAGTTTCCGAGAATTTCCTCGATATTGTCGAAACGTCCCTTAGTCTCGCATGGAGGGAGGAGCATTGACAGTGAGCCGCCTGCACTCAGGTAGCTTTCGAGGAGGCCTTTTTCATCGTCGGTGATATCCTGCTGAGGGCCTGCAAGGTAGATGATACGTGCATTGCCCGGTATAGCCTTTGTTTCGCTGAGGTCAAGCTCCTCAACGGAGTAGTTGTTGGCTTTGAGCTGGTCTGCGTAGATGTCATAGCTTTCGGTTATGGATTTTTCGCCGTGACCCTTGAGGAAGTAGATAGTCGGCAGAGAACCGCTTGTACAGGTCTCTATAGCCGCAGCCACAAGTTCCTCGCCTGCGTACTGAAAAGTACCGTCGGATGAGGTCTGGAATATCTTGTTGTGGTCGATACGCTTGATAACGTCACCGCATTTTACGAAGATATCGCCGTTCTGTACGCCGAGAACACCGCTTGGATCGAGAGAATTTGCAAGATCGGCATCCTTGTCGGGCTCGAAGCAGGTGAGTTTTATGTTCTCACGCTCGTCAAGCTGGGTGAGTGTGTGGTAAAGAGCCAGATATTCGGGAGCATCCTTGAAATATTCCAGCTTTGAAAGGTAGTACACATCAATGCTCTTGTCCGATGTCTGGTTGAGGATATCGACAGTTTTGGGATTGAGCGTGTACTTCTTTGAAGGTGTCATATCGAAAACCTTGTCGTAGTAGCCGACGATGAGGTTTATCGGAACGAATACAATCAGTACCAGTACAGCGATAGCGATGGCGATAGCGCCTGTGAGATTGAATTTCTTGTCTTTCATGCGGACTTACCCCCTGTTCCAGCGTCTTTTCTCGATGGAGATGTATGTCCATGCGAGGAAAACGATCACAGCCGAAAGGAAGAATACCAGATCGGAAAGGCGGATGAAGCCCTGTGAGAAATATGCGAATCTTGGCTGTGCGGCGAATGCATAAAGCACTGACTGCACCTTAGGGAACTGTGAGATGAATGCGCTGTTTGCGAAATCGTCAAGGAACAGCACCGCAAACATCACGATCTCGCCGACGATAGCGGCAATGATGGAGTTATCGGTGAATGAGGAGACGAGCATACCAAGAGATATGAACATTGCTCCCCATGCGAAAATGCCGATATAAGCGCAGATGAGCTGACTGATTATGACAGTTCCGTTGATGGAGGTGATTATCGGGAAGATGAGCGTACCTGCCAGCATGAACAGGAAAACCGTGATATTGGCGAAGAACTTGGAGAGAACTATTTTAAGTACGCTTACGGGAGAAGTCATAAGCAGGACTTCAGTGCCGAATTTTCTTTCATCGGCGAATGTCCTCATGGTCATGATAGGGATGAGGAATATGAAGTAAAGGGTGACATTGTAAAATATCTCAACGAATGAGAACTTCAATGTATTGGTGGACTCGATGTTTGAGATCGCACCGCCGATCATGTAGGTGAAAAGAAGCATGAACAGCGCAGCGATGATGTAAGCGAAAGGAGTGTAGAAGAAGGACTGCAGCTCCTTTTTATAAATAGGAAACATTATTCATCATCCTCCTCAATAATATCAGTTGTATCATTATTCTCCGCAGGTTCGGGGATGACCTCGTCCATAAGCTCAGCAAGGCTTTTTTTCTGGACAGGTCGGCTGATAAGCTCGGCGAATACCTTTTCAAGGCTGGGCTTGTCTGAATAGATCTCAAGGATGCTGAGCTGATTTTTCAGGAATTCGGAAGCGATCCTGTCCTGAACCTGTTCCGCATCGCCGTCAAGCTGGACGGTGAATGCAGTGATATTGTTGCCCTCGTCATCGGCGGAGATTATCTCCTTAACGCCCTCGGATGAACCGATAAGAGCGGCGGCGACAGCCTTGTTTCCTGCGACTTTGATATGAAGCACAAGAGAACCGCTGAACGGCTTTTCGAGGTTTTCGATGGTGTCAATGGCACGTATCTCGCCTTTGTTGATAATGACGACACGGTCACATACAGCGCTCACTTCGCTGAGGATGTGGGAGCTGAAAATTACGGAATGTTTCTCGCCGAGCGACTTTATAAGGCTGCGGACTTCCATTACCTGATTGGGGTCAAGTCCGACGGTCGGCTCGTCGAGGATGAGGAATTTCGGGTCGCCGAGGAGAGCCTGAGCGAATCCCACACGCTGTTTATAGCCCTTTGAAAGGTTGCGTATCAGCTTGTGGCTCACATCCTTGATCTTCAGGAGTCCCATAACACGTTCGGCTTCCTTTTTCTTCTCCTCGCCCCTGATACCTTTGAGGCCTGCACAGAAATCAAGATATTCCGTGACCTTCATATCGGGGTAAACAGGCGGTATTTCGGGAAGATAACCGATATTCCGCTTGGCTTTGACAGGGGATTCTGTTATGTCGGCATCGTCGATCATGACTTTTCCTCCGCTCATGGGAAGATAGCCTGTGATCATATTCATGGTCGTGGATTTTCCCGCACCGTTCGGGCCGAGAAATCCGAGGATCTCATTATCATTTATTGTAAAGCTAATGTCGTTTACAGCAAGATTGCTGCCGTAATACTTAGTCAGATTTTCAATAGTAATCATGAGCTTCTCCTTTCATTTAGTTGTATTCGGCTTTGCAGGGGCACTTTTCAGGGATATTCCGTTATCTGCACCGGAGGAACGCCTGACACCTGCAAATTGCCGTAGAAAGAGACATAATGGCTTGTCAGAGTACAACAAGCGGCATTATAGCATACTCTTTTATTATCTCAGAATAATATTAACGTGAGATTAACAAAATATGAATAAAATGTTAAAT